>JAEZGB010000172.1 GCA_023437485.1 Bacteroidota bacterium | reverse complement strand
TTCGGTTTTCATGGTGTGGCTCTCCCTTCTCTAACACGTTTTTTATAGGCTATGTAAACAGTGGCCGAAATGAACACAAACAGTGTTACAAGCAACATTCGCCCTATGAATTTGTAAAATACATTGTTGGTAAATTCACCCTCGGCAATAGGATCCCTTGGGGCAACGGTCTGTCCCTTGGCAACCGATGTGCGTTGTCCCTCTTTAAAGGTATAAACTTTATAATCAGTAAAGGCGACCATTTTTACTTCGTCGGTGCGTTTGTCATAAACCTTTTTGGAGTTTTGGAACGCCAGACGGACGTAATTGGCACTTACCGAGTCAACTACGGAGGTCACGGTTCCTGTGCTTTCAAAATTCTCGGCGAAATAACGGGTGTCAAACCACTCGCGATTATTGGTGTCCTGGTTGGTGATCTTGTTGGAAATATCCGGAATACTGGAGATAAGGACCCATCCCAAAAGCAACGGGGTTACCACCAGGATAATGTATTTGAAGACGATCGGGACCTTGATGTCGGCTCCCATATTGATCTCGGCCCATCCTTTTTTGATACCAAAAATCCAGGCGAATAGCACGGTTTCCAGGAAGGCGAATACCACCAGGCTGACCGTTCCGGCCCAGTAATCGTACTCGTCAAACACACCTTGTTGAAAAAAGAACACTGTGGGAAGCCCCATTAGCAATGCCAATGCTCCAAAAGACCATGCGCCCTTTTTGCGGCCCCAGTTGAATTCGTCGCGCATAAAGCCCATCCAGGGGGTTCCCATGGCCAGCGACGAGGTGATTCCCGCAAAGAAAAGAAGGCCGAACCAAAACACCCCTGCGATTGCAGCCAATACAGGCCCCCATTGCTGGAACAGATACGGCATCGTTTGGAACGCCATCCCAAACCCGGCATTTTGTAAAACCCAGTCAAGGCCAAGATATCCGGCTGCGATAGGAATTACGATCAGGCTGCCCAGGACCACCTCGACAAACTCGTTCATAAAACCCGCTGATACGGCGTTCAGCGCGATATCGTCCTTGTACTTCACATAAGCCGCGTAGCATTGGATGGTTCCCATTCCCACCGAAAGGGTGAAAAATATCTGTCCGGCCGCGGCGAGCCAGACTTTTGGATTGGTTAGTGAGTCAAATTGGGGGGTCCACAAAAAGTTGAGCCCGTCCCAGGCATTTGCCGCGGGAAATTGTTCAGATGCGCCACTTGTCCCCAGGGTAAGCCCGCGAATGGCGAGGAAAACACCAAAAATGATTAGCAACGGCATTCCGATCTTGGCAACCTTTTCAATTCCTCCAAGGCCTTTTGACAGTATATAAGTGTTTAGGGCCAGGCAAAGAATATAGAAAATGATGGCTTCAAAAGGAAGCCCGGTTGTTGACTCGGCCACATCTACATAGGTATTGAAAAAGCCGGCAACCTCCGATTGGTCCATTCCTACAAAAGTTCCTTTGAGGGAATGAACCACATATGACATCGTCCAGGATTCAATATAACAGTAATAGGACGCAACCGCGATGTTGGTAAAGATTCCAAAAACCCCGATATATTTCCATATACGGCCTTTGGCCATGGTGTCCAGGATATACGGGGTGGAGTGATTGCCAAAACGGCCGCCAAACCTTCCCGTTGACCATTCGATAAACAAAAGCGGAATTCCCATCAGCAGGAAGCAAACCAGATACGGAATTATGAACGCACCACCTCCATTTTGAACGGCCTGGACCGGAAATCTCAAAAAGTTACCCAGTCCTACTGCGTTTCCTGCCATTGCCAGGATCAATCCAACCCGCGTGCCCCAGGATTCAGCTTTTAAAGTCATATTTCTTACTAAAAATTGTGAAAATTGTGGTTCCAAAGATAAAAAAACAAATCACTTTTGCTGTTTATAGCTCAAAACCTTGCAAAACTGTTGATAAAAAGGATCCAAATGCGTAATTGAAGGTTAATGTCCGGGCGGCCGGACCTCATAAATTAAAATTTTTACGATATTTACGCTATGAAAGCATGGGCAGGCTTATTGGCACATCTACAATTCCTGATCAAGAGAAATCCTGAATGATCGGCCTGAAATTGCAAGTATTAATCATTCAATTTTAATCTTATGCCGATATATCATAAACTTGGGGATTTTCCTCAAAAAAGGCACGTCCAATTTAAAAAACCCAATGGCGGCCTTTATTACGAACAACTCTTTGGTACTGAGGGCTTTCACGGGCACTCGTCGCTTCTTTACCAAGTTCACAGGCCCACGCAGGTACGCGAAATCAGAAAGTCGTATTCGGTTGAGCCCGAGATCGCGATTGACAAAAATATCAAGTCATTATTGCTGAAAGGGTTCGAACTCAAGCCGCAAAAAGACTTTCTTGACAGCCGCAAACCAATGCTTGTTAATGCTGACTGCATCATCGGGCTTGCCGCGCCACAGCAATCACTCCGGGAATATTTCTACAAAAACGCCGACAGCGATGAAATGCTGTTTATCCACAAAGGTTCGGGAACGCTCCGGACCATGATGGGCAACATTGATTTTGAATACGGCGATTACCTGATCATCCCGCGGGGAATGATTTACCAAATTGATTTCGCAACTTCAGAAAACCGCATCTTTTTCGTGGAATCGCACGCGCCATTCTATACACCAAAGCGCTATAAGAACCAATCGGGGCAGCATTTGGAGCATTCGCCGTTTTGCGAGCGCGATTTTAAGCTTCCGACCCATTTGGAAACTCACGATGAAAAGGGCGACTTTATCATTAAAGTCAAAAAGGAGGGGATGATCCACGAGATGGTGTATGCCACGCACCCTTTTGACGTGATCGGTTGGGATGGGTATAATTTCCCGTACGGCTTCAGCATCCACAATTTTGAGCCGATAACGGGCCGTGTCCACCAACCGCCTCCGGTGCACCAAACCTTTGAAACGTCCACTTTTGTGGTATGCTCGTTTTGCCCAAGGCTTTACGATTACCATCCGCTCTCTATTCCCGCACCGTACAACCACAGCAACATTGACAGTGACGAGGTGTTGTATTATGTCGATGGCGATTTTATGTCGCGCAACAATATCGAGCAGGGCCATATCACGTTGCATCCAAAGGGAATCCCGCACGGGCCCGCACCGGGAGCTTATGAGCGCAGCATCGGACAGACCGAGACCCAGGAACTCGCGGTGATGGTGGATACATTCCGTCCACTCAAAGTCACCAAAGAGGCAATGGGGATTGATGACGGGAAGTATTATAAGAGTTGGGTGGAATAATTGGTCAATTTGCTAATTAGCTAATTAGCGAATGACCAAAGAGTTTATATAAGCCATTCAATTTAATATATGCCAAGTAAAATTTCTACCACCAGTTTATTGTATGAGCAAAATCCGATTGTTGAAAAGTCCTTTGAATTTGCAATTCAGGTTGTTGCTTATTCCGAAGACCTTGAAAGCAAGAGGAAATTTGTCATAGCCAGGCAGATTATTCGTTCGGGTTTCTATCGGGGCAAATGTTAAGGAAGCTCAAAATGCGGAGAGCAAGGCCGATTTTGTACATAAAATGAAAGTTGCATTGAAAGAAGCTGACGAAACTGAGTATTGGATTTCCCTATGCAATGCCTTGCCTGATTATCCAAAGAACGAATTACTGTTAAGTCGATTAATTGAAATTATTAAAATCTTGAATAGCATTGTTGGTTCATGCAAACGCACGACCACACATTCGCTAATTCGCTAATTATCAAATTCGCTAATTATGAAAGAAATTAAATCGGTCGAGTACGGCCTCGAGAAAATATTTGAAGGCGCGCAGGACTTTTTGCCGCTTTTGGGAACAGACTATGTAGAACTCTATGTGGGCAATGCCAAACAGGCGGCGCACTTTTACAAAACGGCCTTCGGGTTCCAATCGCTTGCGTATGCAGGACTCGAAACCGGCGTACGCGACCGCGCTTCCTATGTCCTGAAGCAGGATAAAATCAGGCTTGTACTCACCACCCCATTGGGAGGCGATTCCATTATCAATGACCATCTGCGCAAGCACGGCGATGGCGTGAAGGTGGCGGCACTTTGGGTAGAAGATGCCCGAAGCGCTTATGAAGAGACTGTGAAACGCGGTGCAAGGCCTTTTATGGAACCGATGGTGGAGCAGGATGAATTTGGCGAAGTGGTGCGCTCCGGAATCTACACATATGGCGAAACTGTCCACATTTTTGTCGAAAGAAAGAATTACAACGGTATTTTCCTTCCCGGTTACAAGGAGTGGAAGTCAGATTATAACCCGTCACCGGTTGGACTAAAGTACATTGATCACATGGTGGGCAACGTGGGCTGGGGAGAGATGAACACCTGGGTCAAATGGTATGAAGACGTTATGGGATTCGTGAATTTCCTCTCATTTGACGATAAACAGATCAATACCGAATACTCGGCACTGATGAGCAAGGTAATGTCCAATGGCAACGGCCGAATAAAATTCCCTATCAACGAGCCGGCCGAAGGCAAGAAAAAATCGCAGATTGAAGAGTACCTTGATTTTTACGGTGGTCCGGGCGTGCAACACATCGCCATCGCCACAGACGACATCATAACCACGGTAAGCGAACTTCGGGCCCGTGGCGTTGAGTTCTTGTCACCGCCGCCCCATGCCTATTATGAACTGGTCCCCGAACGTTTGGGCGATCACATGAAGGTAATGAAGGAGGATCTTTCGGTTTTGGAAAAACTCGCTATTATGGTTGATGCCGACGAGGAAGGCTATCTGTTGCAGATCTTTACCAAACCGGTTCAGGACCGACCTACCTTGTTTTTTGAAATCATTCAGCGGATGGGCGCGAAGGGTTTTGGTGCAGGAAATTTCAAAGCCTTGTTCGAATCCATTGAGCGCGAACAACAGTTGCGTGGCACACTGTAAATTTGTTGATGAATAATTAGTCCACAACACATTTTATCGAAGTCATTTGTAAAATTATTGTTAAACTCGGTTTTTTGCTACGTTTACTTCAAAAAGCTGAGTTATATTTGCCAACGCAAAGACAAGGGGTGGTTCCCGTGTTTTTGGGCTTAAATTTTTCATAACTTATAGTTTTTTTGGTTGGTTAATAGCATAAAAACCTGGTCATCGTTTGACTGGGTTTTTTTGTTTTGGTATTTTTGGAACAGTAATTGTCCGGCGAGGCTATCTACAAACAATTCTCATGAAAAAACTACTCATAGCACTCGTTTTTATTATCTCTGCAGGTTTTTCGACACCTCGTGAACGCGCCTTTCAATCGGGTGAATGGTTCAAGTTCCGAATCCACTACGGTGTAATCAATGCGGGTTACGCGACCCTTGAGTTGAAGGATGCCGTCAAGAACGGAAAGAAAGTTTACCACGCCATTGGAAAGGGCTATACTACCGGGATGTCGCGTTTTTTCTTTAAGGTCGAAGACAATTACGAGAGCTATTTTGACAAGGAAACCGGAAATCCTTATCAGTTTGTACGCAAAATCAATGAAGGTGGCTACACCAAAAACCAGGAAGGCTTCGTCGATCAGTCGGGCAATAAAATCCTATTAAAAGACTATAAGGACAAAAAGGAGAAAACTTTTTCGGTGCCGGCAAATACGCAGGATGTGATGTCCACGTTCTACTATTTGCGAAATCACCCCAATATTGACAAATTGAAGGTGGGCGAATCAGTAACTGTAGACATGTTCTTTGACGATGACCTATTAAAATTCAAACTTAAATTCATTGGGCGAGAGGATATTAAGACAAAGTACGGCACCGTCCCTACAATGATGTTCCGACCGCTGGTTCAATCGGGCCGGGTATTCAAGGAAGAGGAAAGCCTCACGGTCTGGATTTCGGACGATGACAATAAACTGCCGGTAAGGATCAAGGCCTCCCTTGCAGTCGGTTCCATAAAAGCTGACCTGGACGGCTTTAGAGGCCTGAAATATCCCTTTACGATTAAAAAATAAACCATGACCCAAACCAGTCAAACTTCAACCCTGCTACAAGAACTGGATCAAAAATTCTCGGCTATCGGCCAAAAACTCGACACCCATTTGGAGGGCCTGCTCTGGTCCAGGCCCATTACATATTGGGATTACATCCAAACCGACGCGCTATTGAACCTTCAAACCCAGCGTACATCGCTGCCCGATGAAATGGTCTTTATCATGTATCATCAGGTAAATGAGTTACTGTTCAAGATGATTTTATGGGAGATTGATCAGATTTCGGCCGCGCAAAACATCGAAACCAAATTTTTTGCCGAGCGCCTGCACCGCATCAGCCGTTATTTTGACATGCTTACCACTTCATTTGATATTATGGGCGACGGAATGGAAGTGGAGCAATACATGAAATTCCGCAACACCTTGACTCCTGCTTCGGGTTTTCAGAGCGCCCAATACCGCCTGATCGAATTCGGCTCGACTGATCTGATCAACCTGATCGACCATCGCTTTCGTGAAACCATTGACCGCAACACACCGTACGAACACGCGTTTGAACATCTCTACTGGCAAGCCGCGGGCAAAGATTACGCAACCGGCGAAAAGTCATACCTGATCAAACAGTTCGAGGCCAAGTACAAAGCACTCTTCCTTCGGAAAATGGAGGCTTACAATACCACCAACATCTGGAAAAAATTTAGCCAGCTTCCGCAGGAGGCACGCCAGGACAAAACCCTTGTCGAGGCGATGCGCCATTATGACCACACAGTAAACGTCAAATGGGTGATGGGCCACCTGAACGCGGCTCGCAAATACATTGAAAGCGGGCACGGCTCGGGCGAGGCAACCGGCGGCAGCGATTGGAAGCGATACATGCATCCTAAATATCAAAGGCGGATATTTTTTCCCGAACTCTGGACCGAAGACGAACTCAAAAACTGGGGCGAGGAACAATAATGTCGGTACACAACCTATTTATCATTGTCATTCTGTCATTGTTGGTGCTAGCCTGCAAGGAAGATCCGCTGCCTGCGCCTGAAAAGCCCGTCGCAAAACCCGAAGGCCGGTTTGACTTTGGTTTCAGGTTGGACGATTACAACGTACAGCACGACACCATTGCTTCGGGCGATACATTTGGAGGTATCCTTAACCGTCAAAACCTAGATACGTTAAAGGTCCACGATATAGTTGCCAAAATCCGCGACACCTTTGACGTTCGGTCAATCAAAAAAGGCCGGCCCTTTACGTTGTTGCGCTCGTTGGACCGCGAGAAGCGCCTGCAGGCCTTTATTTATCAGCCTGACAGGCTAACCTACTATGTAGTTGACCTGCGAGATTCAGTATCGGTGAGCAAAAAAAGCAAGCCCGTAACCATTAAGCGCCGAACCATCGCGGGAGCTCTTGACGGTTCGCTCGCCGAGGCCCTTTCCAAAGAAAAGGTAGACCCTGAACTCGCTACCCGAATTTCCAAGATTTACCAATGGTCAATTGATTTTTTCAAGCTTCAAAAAGGTGACAGGTTTGGCGTGACATTTACTGAGCGCTTCGTAAGCGATACTATTTATGACGGTGTCGACAGCCTGCAAGCCGCATTTTTTGAGTATAAGGGCAAAATTATCTACGCGTTTCCCTTCGCCCAGGAACCTGATGGCAAATTGCAGTATTACGACGAAGAGGGCAAGCCGCTCAAGAATTTCTTTCTCAAGGCGCCACTAAAGTTCAGCCGGATTTCTTCTCGGTTCTCGCCCCGCCGCTTCCATCCCGTCCAGGCGGTTTGGAAAGCACATAAAGGTACTGATTACGCCGCACCTCACGGAACGCCAATCATGAGCACGGCCGCCGGAGTAGTGGAGCAAACCGGGTTTACCGCAGGCAACGGCAATTTTGTCAAGGTGAAGCACAACAAGACTTACAGCACCCAGTACCTGCACATGTCCAAAATCCTGGTGCGACGCGGCCAGCGCGTAACGCAAGGCCAGGTCATCGGGAAAGTGGGCAGCACCGGCCTTGCCACCGGGCCTCACGTTTGCTACCGGTTTTGGAAAAACGGTGTTCAGGTCGATGCGCTAAGGCTCAAACTTCCCAACGCCGATCCAATGGACAAGCGCCACCGTCCTCGTTTCATAGCGCAAATGACGCCGTTAAAACGCGAGCTTGATTCCATTGCCGGGCTGGCTCTTTAGTATTTGGGCAGCAATTCCGGTTCTGCGCTCCAATCTGCCGGGGCGGCGCGGTTTCATCAGTCCCGGCCGGCGGGCTTCCGTTGGTCGCCCGCCGTCCCTGGGATTCAATCCGCCCCGCCCCGGCAGGATTTTCACTTCGCCCCGGGCTGCATAGAGGCATATTGCTTAAATTTGGGCATAAATCCATTTCCCGATGCCTTTAAAAAGCACCAATCCAACAACAACGGCCGCCTGGCAGGAACTTTCCCGCCATTTTGAAAAGATGGGCAACGCCTCACTCCGCGATCTTTTCGCCACTGATCCTGACCGTGCAGGAAACTTCCAGATCCGTTTGGATGATTTACTATTTGATTATTCAAAGAACCTGATCGATAACCAAACCCGGTCGCTATTGCTGGAACTGGCACGGGAAATGGGACTTAAGGAGGCGATTGCCGCATACTTTAATGGAGAGGCCAGCAACCGCACTGAAG
>JAEZGB010000135.1 GCA_023437485.1 Bacteroidota bacterium | reverse complement strand
GTACGTAACCGTTGAAGGCACTTTCAGGGTCAATGAAAACAATGTTGACGACTGGATTTACAATATGGAAGACGTTGTTGTGGTTAAAGGCGACTGATGCAACTTTCCGATATTTTTTTTGACCTTGACCATACGCTTTGGGATTTCGACAGGAATTCACAACTGGCATTCGCAAGTATTTTTGACCGGCGCGGCATGGCGGTAAACCTGGACGATTTTCTGGGCCATTACATACCGCTTAACAAAGCGTATTGGGAAAAATACAGGCAAGACCTGATCTCTCAGGAGCAATTGCGTTATGGGCGGTTGCGCGATTCTTTTGACCATTTGGGTTATGCCGTGAGCGATTCGGCCATTGACGAAATTTCTTGTGAGTACATTGAAACCCTGACCAATTTTAACCATCTGTTTGACGGAGCGGTCGACGTGCTGCAATACCTTCAAAACAATTACCGGTTGCATATCATCACAAACGGATTTCAAAGTGTGCAGGAAAGGAAATTGGCCAATTCGGGGTTGAAGCCTTTTTTTGCCACGGTGACAAATTCAGAACACTGTGGTGTCAAAAAACCAAATCCGCTTATATTTGAATATGCGTTGCGCGTTTCAGGATCGCGGCCCGAGCGCAGTTTAATGGTGGGCGATTGCATCGATGCCGATGTGCGCGGAGCCCTGAACTGCGGTATGCAGGCGGTCTGGTTTTCAAACCAGCAGTGCCCCGATGATATCAGGCGCATCACCGATTTGCGCGAATTAAAAAAAATTCTCTGATGAAATACTTTTTGATGTTTTTATTGGCAGTCACTACGGCAGCGGCCCAAACTTCGCTGAATGACTATCGGATTGCCATTGTGCCCGCCAAATTCGAATTCCAGAAACAACCTGACCAGCACCGCATCAATACACATCTTAAGATGTTTTTGCAAAAGTACGGATTTGAGACCTACCTGGATTCGGAGGTGATCCCGACCGACATTGCGGCCTTTCCGTGCAACAAGGTCCACGCCTCGCTGCAGGACAACAGCAACCTTTTTACCACTAAAGTGCGGGTGGTGCTCAGGGATTGCACCAATAATGTTTTGTTCACTTCAGACGAAGGGTCCACGCGGGAAAAAGACTATGAAAAGGCATATCTGCAGGCAATGCGCCAGGCATTTGAATCTTTTGAGCGGATGGATTACAAGTTTAACGGCGGCCAGACTGAGGTAAAGACCAAACCCGTTGCAGCCGTGGAGGCCCCCGCGCCTGAAAAGCCAAAAGCCGCTGAACCGGAAAAGTTGTTCGCCAAGCGCACCGCCACCGGATACGAGCTTGTCAAGGCCGACGGAACCGCGATACTGACCTTTCTCAATACGTCACACCCGGAGTTCTTTATTGCCAAATCGGGCGTATCCCAGGGCGTGCTGCTCAAGAGCGATGGGCAATGGAGGTGGGAATTTTATGAAAACGGCAGGTTTGTATCGGTGCCGATGGATGTGAAGTTTTAGTAGCCGTATTTGTCCCTCCAGCGGTTGCGCAAAAATTCGCGCGTGCCGTTCTCCCTTGAGTTGTTTCCCGGATCGTAGATTTTTGTTCCCGATATTTCGTCGGGCAGGAACTCCAGTGCCGTAAAATTGTTCTCATAGCTGTGCGCATATTTGTAATCATCGCCATAACCAAGTTCCTTCATTAGTTTGGTGGGTGCGTTTCGCAGGTGCATCGGGACGGCCAGGTCACCGGTTTGTTTGACCAGTGACTGCGCCTTGCCAATGGCTTCGTAGCTTGCGTTGCTCTTGGGCGAAGTGGCGAGATAAACCGCGCACTGGCTCAGGATGATCCGGCTTTCAGGATAGCCGATGGTGGAAACAGCCTGAAAGGTGTTGTTGGCGATTACAAGGGCGGTGGGGTTGGCATTGCCGATGTCTTCGCTGGAGAGGATGAGCAACCGGCGGGCAATAAATTTCAGGTCTTCGCCGCCCTCGATCATGCGGGCAAGCCAGTAAACCGCGCCATTGGGGTCGCTTCCGCGGATGGACTTAATAAAAGCCGAAATAATGTCGTAATGCTGCTCGCCGGTTTTGTCATACAGCACAGTATTTTGCTGGGCGAGGCGCATGACGCCGTCGTTGGTGATCGAGATTTTTCCTTTTCCCGACGAATTTACCACCAGCTCAAAAATGTTCAGGAGTTTGCGGCCGTCGCCGCCCGAAAGCCTTAACAGCGCCTCGGTTTCCTTGAGTTCAATGTCCTTTTGGCTAAATAAGGGATCGCGTTTGATGGCGCGTTGCAAAAGTGCTTCAAGGTCCTGGCGCGAAAACGGATTCAGCACATAAACCTGGGATCTGGAAAGCAAGGCGGGAATGACCTCAAAACTTGGATTCTCGGTGGTGGCCCCGATGAGCGTCACCCAGCCTTTTTCCACTGCGGCTAGCAATGAATCCTGCTGCGATTTGCTGAATCGATGAATCTCGTCGATGAACAATATTGGGTTTTTGGCCGTGAAGAGCCCGCCGGCCTGTTTGGCTTTGTCAATCACCTCCCGAACATCCTTTACCCCTGAATTGATCGCGCTCAGGATGTAAAACGGCCGTTGCGATTCCTGGGCGATGATTTGTGCGAGCGTGGTTTTCCCCGTCCCCGGCGGCCCCCAAAAAATCATCGAGGGGATAAATCCCGATTCAAGTTGCCGCGACAACGAGCCCTCGGGGCCAATAAGGTGGCTCTGGCTGATATAATCTTCCAGTTTTTGCGGGCGTATGCGTTCGGCGAGGGGCGCGGTCATGGTACAAAAGTATGAATTTGTAGAATGAGTATTGGCTAATTAGCGAATGTGTGAATTTGCTAATTAGCGAATTATCTACTACCTGGCATTCCATTCGCTAATTTGCTAATTCGCTAATTCAAAAACACTGACAATATTGCAGTCCACCCATTTTGGACGTATTTTTGACCAAGGCCCGCGACCATGACCGACAATCATTTCAAATTTACCGCGCAAACGGTTTTACTGCCCTTTTTGGGATTGCTTTTGTTGTGGGTTGTGTTTTGGGCCGAATTGAAGTTGCCCGGAAATTGGAATGATTACGGGATCTACCCCCGTGATTTAACCGGGCTCCGCGGCATCGTGTTCAGCCCGCTTTTGCATGGTAGCCTGGAGCATCTGTACAACAATTCACTGCCGCTATTAATCCTGCTCGCGGCGCTCTCCTATTTTTATCACGGCCGCGCGCTCGCAGTCATCGGACTGGGCATTTTTATGTCGGGGTTTGGCACCTGGCTAATCGGGAGGGAGAGCTACCACATTGGGGCCAGTGGCCTGATTTACGTTTTGGTAAGTTTTATTTTTTTTAAGGGAATCATGACCCGGTACTACCGGTTGGTGGCGCTTTCGCTGTTCGTGGTGATGTTTTACGGAAGCATGATCTGGTATGTTTTCCCCGATATCGAAGAAGGAATTTCCTGGGAAGGCCACCTGGCCGGTTTTATCAGCGGGTTTATTTTGGCGGTGCGCATCAGGACGCCCGAATACAAAAAGGTGATCCGGTATGATTGGGAGCGGCCTGACTTTGACCCCTCGCAGGACAAATTCATGCAGCGGTTTGACCAGAACGGAAATTTCGTGAACCCGCCAAAGTCCGACCCGGAACCTGATCCCGTGCAGATTGTTTACGATTATATTGAAACTCCAAAAGAGGATAAAGGCCCTAGCCCGGATTGAAGCGGAAATCCTTAGACCTCGCAGGTTTTGAAAACCTGCGAGGTCTAAGATTGCAGCGGAAAGCCGGTAACAGCTCCAAAAAATCTACATTCTTTGGCGCAGGGCCTCGTAAAGAAATGCACCTGCCGCGACTGAGACGTTGAGCGAGCCGATGGTTCCCATCATGGGAAGTTTGGCGGTGGCGTCGAGGATTTTGAGAACTGACGGGTTTATTCCGCGATCTTCGGAACCCATGACAATGGCCAGTGGCCCGGAGAGTTCGGCGTTGTAGAGGAAATCCTCGGCCTTCTCAGTGGCCCCGATGCACCTGACGCCGGAACCTTGAAGGTAAAATACCGCATCCTTTATGTGGCCGACCTTGGCGATGGGCACGTTGAATACCGCTCCTGCCGAGGTCTTTACCGTGTCCCCGTTGACCGGCGCCGAGCCCTGTCGCGGGACGATGATGCCGGTGACGCCGGTGCATTCGGCGGTGCGGATGATGGCACCGAAGTTTCGGGCGTCGGAAATTTGGTCCAGGATCAAAAACAGCGGCGCCTTTCCTGATTCCATGGCCTTGTTGACCATTTCCTCAAAATTATTGAAACTCACCGGCGCGATGGTGGCTACCACGCCTTGGTGGTTTCCCGGAGTCATGCGCATGAGTTTCTCGGCGGGCACGTAGGCGTAATTTACGTCGTGCTGTTTGAGGGTTTTCATGAGTTCGCGCATCAGGTCACCGGCTGCTTCCTTTTGAATGAAAACTTTGTCAATTTCCTTTCCTGACTGGATCGCTTCGATGACGGCGCGGATGCCGTAGATGAGGTGGTCGTTTTGCATTTTGCAAAAGTAGTTAAAAGAATCAGCGGGTAATTAGCGAATGGGACAATTAGCGAATTAGTCAATTAGCGAATTATCCCATTCGCTAATTATCTCGTATCTTTAAGAATGGCCAAACTATTCCGACTTATTATCGCTCTCGTGTTTTTTACTTCCTGCAAACAGCGCGAAAAACCTCACGAAACAACTGCTGCGCCCGCGGACGATCCCATTGAAAATACCGCGTACTCCAAACGCGACAGCCTGGTTGTGTTTGCAAAAAAACATTTGGGCGTTCCGTACGTCGCAGCCGGCAATAGCCCGCAAGGATTTGACTGCTCGGGATTCGTGTACTATGTTTTCCACCATTTTAATGTCGATGTGCCGCGAAGTACGATCGACTTTGAAAATTTCGGCGCCGACATTCCAATCGACGAAGTTCAAAAAGGCGACCTGATCCTTTTCCTGAGCCCGACGCGGCCCGTCATTGGCCACATGGGAATCGTCGTGAGACCCGATGGCATGAACAGCGATTTCATTCATTCAACATCGGGAAAGCAGATGAGCGTGATGATTACGAGTTTGTCGACGCCGGGGTATAGGAAAAGGTTTGTGAAGGCAATAAGGATAATGTCGAATGTCCAATGACCAATGTCGAATGAAGGGCGAAGGCGGAAATGTTATGGGTTATTGGTGAGTTACCGGGAATTGAGTCCCGGGCCGCTCCGTTCGACGTTCGACCTTTGACATTCGACATTCCTCAAAACTTCGCCTGAAAACTAATATGCACAATCGAATTTGACAATTTGATAGCCTGGCCATCGGGAGTTCCGTTGGCATAAACCAAATTAAACAGGCCGTTGTTGGTGAGCAGGCCAAAACCGAATCCGAGTCCCAGCAAACTCCCTGAATTCCCCGTTCCGATGTCGCGCGATTGGTCGCGATAGTAGGCATAGTCGGCGATGGAGTGGAGGTAGAGGCCGGGCGCGAGGACATAGCGGTATTCGGAAAGCAGTGAAGTGGTCAGACTCGCCTGCAGGCTGTTTTCATTAAAACCGCGTACTGATCTTATACCGCCAAACCGGAAGAGTTCACTCACAAGATATCGTTCACTCGACAAGTAATAATTATGAGTGCGGAGGTTGATGATGTTCCTTTCGCCCAAATAAAAGTTGTGCATCGCCATCGCCTCCAAAAACCACTGCGCGTCATCGCCCGTAGCCGAATTCCTTTTGCCAAACCCGGATTTGAGCATGGCCCGGGATTTTTCGGGAAACAGGAAATCTTCAGCTTTGTAAGCCGTAAATTCCAGTGTGCCTGTCGCGAATGAATTCTTGTAGTCACTGACACTTGAGGTTTGCGCGTTTTGGATATCACTTGATTCTGTTGCCTCATAACCCAGGTAGAGGCGCGTGTTGTAATTGAAAAAATAACCCAGGCCAATTGCGGTGCGCGTGTTTTGAAATGTTGAATCCTGCCTGAAGATGTTCAGGCTCGCCTTTAGCCCGAATGGGCTCTTGAAAATATAAGGTAGTGTGATGCCGGCGTCAAAGGTTTTCTGGTCCCGTCCGTCGCTTTTCCAAAACAGTGAAAATTCCTCGCCGGTGTTCAGGATATTGACCAGAAGCAAATCAAGGTATCCATTGAAACGGACTTTTCCGCCGTCCTGCTCATCGTCATTGGAAAATCCGATAAAACCGTCAAAACGGTTGGCCTTTGCCTTTTCAAGGTATACAAAAACGCGTGTCGTATCAGTAGTAAACAGGATTTCAGGGTAGCGCGTTTGGGTGACGAACCGGAATTTGGCAAATTCGCCGTTAATCGCCCGAAGGTTGTCATTGGAAACAGATTTGTTCCGATAGAGCCTGGCTACCTGTTTGCGATGGCCCGCCGGAAATTTGTCATAACCGTTGATCACGATGTCATTTACCTGGCGCCGTGTTCCCGGCTGGGAAATCAGGTCGGCCTGCAGGTTATCGCCAGTTGCGCTGATTCGGCCCAGTTGCAAAACCGATAGCGGATAGCCCATCGATTCAAGTTTGGCCAGCGTGCGGTTCAGGAAAGCCTCGACCGATGATACCGGCATGCTGACCGAATCATTCCGGCTGCCCTGGATAGCCTGTTTGATGATGGGATCGCTACCTATATATATATGTATGTTTTTGGCACGCGGTCCGATGCTCACCCAACTCTTTAAAACCGCGCCTTGCAGCGTGTCCCGAACAGTGCGCGCTGCCAGCCATCCGGCATTGCGCAACTGGCTGACAAAATCGGCAGTATGTTTTTGCGCCGACAAAGCATCGGGGTGCAGCTTGCTGTATCCAACCGAATCGATCACAGTTGCCGAGCGTGTATCATCGGCCAGAATTTCCAGTGAAACGGCCTGCCCGGAAATTCCCAGCGGAAAGAGCAGTATCAGGTACAGAAGTTTTTTCAATGCAATTCCAATTGCGGCAAAGGTAGTAAAAGAGGGTTGCAGGCAACCTTGCAAGGCAGAGCCCCGGCCTCTCTTTTATGCCATTTAACCCGATTGAAAATTAATGAATTATGGTTTGTTTAAAAAAAATTAATTCCTACATTTGCAACCCCGTAAAAAGCGGGATATAATAACGTAGAAACATTTTAGTATTAATTATGCCAACAATTCAACAATTAGTAAGAACCGGAAGGGCTCAGATAACTAAGAAGAGTAAATCGGTTGCTTTGGATTCTTGTCCTCAAAGACGAGGGGTATGTACGCGTGTTTACACTACGACGCCTAAGAAGCCAAACTCTGCGATGCGTAAAGTCGCCAGGGTTCGCCTCACAAACGGCAACGAAGTGAACGCCTATATCCCGGGTGAAGGACACAACCTCCAGGAGCACTCGATAGTATTAGTTAGGGGCGGAAGGGTAAAAGACTTGCCAGGAGTTAGGTACCACATTGTTCGCGGTGCGCTTGATACATCAGGTGTTGCCGGAAGGACACAGAGGAGATCTAAATACGGTGCAAAACGCCCAAAAGAAGCTAAAAAGTAATTAACCCGTCACTGTCAAACGTCCAATGACGAACGGGGCCACTTAAGGCTCATTCGACATTCGACATTCGACATTCGACAAAAAAGAAAGACATGAGAAAAAGAGCGGCTAAGAAAAGACCACTTTTACCAGATCCACGCTTCAATGACCAGTTGGTTACACGGTTCGTAAACAACTTGATGTGGGACGGCAAAAAATCAACTGCCTTTAAAGTATTCTACGATGCGATTGATATCGTGGAGAACAAAAAGCAGGACGCCGAGAAACCGGCGCTCGAAATCTGGAAAGATGCCCTTACCAATGTGATGCCTCACGTAGAGGTTCGTTCACGCCGCGTAGGTGGTGCTACCTTCCAGATCCCAATGCAGATCAGGCCAGACAGGAAAATCTCCATGGCCATGAAATGGATGATCCTTTACGCAAGGAGAAGAAACGAAAAGTCAATGGCACAGAAGCTTGCCGCTGAGGTCCTGGCTGCGGCCAAGGAAGAAGGCGCTGCCGTCAAGAAGCGTATGGATACGCATAAGATGGCTGAGGCAAACAAGGCATTCTCTCACTTCAGATTCTAATCATCCATGGCAAGAGACTTAAAATACACAAGAAATATTGGGATCGCGGCTCACATTGACGCGGGTAAGACCACGACAACCGAGCGTATCCTGTTTTATACCGGTAAGTCCCACAAACTTGGTGAGGTGCACGATGGTGCCGCTACCATGGACTGGATGGCGCAGGAGCAGGAGCGTGGAATCACGATCACTTCGGCTGCGACCACCTGTGAGTGGACTTACCCTACTGTTCAGGGCAAACCCACTCCCGATGCAAAATCATACCACTTCAACATCATCGATACTCCCGGGCACGTTGACTTTACCGTAGAGGTAAACCGTTCCCTGCGCGTACTTGACGGACTGGTATTCCTTTTCTCGGCGGTTGACGGTGTTGAGCCTCAATCAGAGACTAACTGGCGTTTGGCCGACAACTACAAGGTTCCGCGTATGGGCTTTGTAAACAAAATGGACCGCCAGGGTGCCAACTTCCTTGCTGTTTGCCAGCAGGTGAAGGACATGCTGAAATCCAATGCAGTGCCTATCGTACTTCCGATTGGCGAGGAAGAGGATTTTAAAGGAATTGTTGACCTTGTGAAAAACCAGGCAATCGTTTGGCATGACAAGAGCCAGGGCGCGACCTTTGACGTTGTGGAGATTCCTGAGGACATGAAAGAGGAAGTTCATCAGTACCGCGCGCAACTTATCGAGGCTGTTGCCGAGTATGATGAGACACTGATGGAGAAATTCTTCGAGGACGAAAATTCGATCACTGAAGACGAGATCAACAACGCGCTTCGCAAGGCGGCCATTGACATGTCAATCATCCCGATGCTTTGCGGTTCATCATTCAAAAACAAAGGAGTTCAGTTTATGCTGGATGCCGTTTGTAAATACCTTCCGTCACCGCTTGACAAAGAGGCGATTGAAGGGGTAAACCCTGATACTGACCAGCCGGCTTCACGCCGTCCTGACGTAAAGGAGCCGTTCGCGGCGCTGGCGTTCAAGATCGCGACTGATCCTTATGTTGGCCGTTTGGCATTCTTCCGCGCCTATTCAGGCCGTCTTGATGCCGGGTCCTACATCCTGAACACCCGTTCTGGGAACAAGGAGCGTATTTCCCGCATCTACCAGATGCACGCCAACAAGCAAAACCCTATCGAGTTCATCGAGGCAGGTGACATTGGAGCCGCAGTAGGTTTCAAGGACATCAAGACCGGTGATACCATGTGTGACGAGAAGCACCCAATCGTTCTTGAATCGATGGACTTCCCTGCACCGGTAATCGGTATCGCGATTGAGCCTAAAACCAAGGCCGATGTTGACAAGATGGGAATGGCGCTTGCCAAACTCGCCGAAGAAGATCCGACATTCGTGGTGAAAACCGACGAGGCTTCAGGCCAGACCATCATCTCCGGAATGGGCGAGCTTCACCTTGACATCCTTGTTGACCGTATGCGTCGCGAGTTCAAGGTAGAGGTTAACCAGGGCGAGCCACAGGTTGAGTACAAGGAGGCCTTTACACGTGCCGCACAGCACCGCGAGGTTTACAAGAAACAAACGGGTGGACGCGGTAAATTTGCCGATATCGTCTTCCGCATTGAACCTGCTGACGAAGGAGTCGTTGGGCTTCAGTTTGTCAACGAGGTTAAAGGAGGTAACGTTCCTAAAGAATATATCCCGTCGGTTGAAAAAGGATTTAAGGCAGCCATGAAACAAGGTCCTCTTGCGGGCTATGAAGTGGACAGTCTTAAAGTAACGCTTCTTGACGGATCTTTCCACCCCGTGGATTCGGACGCTCTTTCTTTTGAACTTGCGGCCAAGCTTGGCTACAAGGAATCAGGACGCGCTGCTGGTGCGATCATCCTGGAGCCGATCATGAAGCTCGAGGTTATCACCCCTGAGGAGAACATGGGAGACATTGTGGGTGACTTGAACCGCCGTCGCGGACAGGTCAACGACATGGGTGACCGTGCAGGTGCGAAAGTCATCAAGGCTTCCGTTCCGCTCAGCGAAATGTTTGGTTACGTGACCACGCTCAGGACATTGTCTTCAGGCCGTGCAACGTCAACCATGGAGTTCTCGCACTACGCCGAGACGCCTTCCAACATTTCCGAGCAAGTGATCAAGAAAGCGAAAGGAACCGTTTAATTCTTAAGAAAATGAGTCAAAAAATCAGAATAAAATTGAAGTCTTATGATCACATGCTCGTTGACAAATCGTCCGAGAAGATCGTAAAAACAGTAAAAAGCACCGGAGCTGTGGTCACCGGCCCGATTCCGTTGCCAACACACAAGAAAATCTTCACCGTTCTTCGTTCCCCGCACGTCAATAAGAAGTCGCGCGAGCAGTTCGAGGTGATGTCTTACAAAAGGCTTATCGATATCTACTCTTCGTCTTCAAAGACCATCGACGCGCTGATGAAACTTGAGCTTCCTTCAGGTGTTGAGGTAGAGATCAAGGTCTGATAGTTATGGGCTATGAGTTTTGAGTATTGGGTTTTTGAAATCCGGTACTCATTGCTTGTGTCCGGCCAAATCAAAAAAAAACGTATTTAATCAATTGTCCCTTATGTGGACAATTATTAATTATTCATTATTAATTATTAATTATTTTTTATGTCTGGGTTAATTGGTAGAAAAATCGGCATGACCAGCATTTTCGACGAGAACGGGAAAAACATCCCTTGTACCGTGATCGAAGCTGGCCCGTGCGTGGTTACCCAAGTCAGAACCAATGAGGTTGACGGGTATGACGCGTTGCAACTTGGTTTCGATGACAAAGGCGAAAAGCACACCACCAAAGCGGCCGAAGGCCACTTCAAAAAGGCGGGTACTTCAGCCAAAAAGAAAGTCGTTGAATTCCAGTTCGAAAATGAGCACAAACTTGGTGATGTATTGACAGTTGATGTCTTTGTTGAAGGCGAGTTTGTGGATGTACAGGGTGTTTCAAAAGGAAAAGGTTTCCAGGGCGTTGTAAAGCGTCACGGATTTGGCGGTGTTGGTCAGGCGACCCACGGTCAGCACAACCGTTTGCGCGCACCTGGTTCGGTGGGAGCCTCATCTTATCCTTCACGTGTATTCAAAGGAATGCGCATGGCAGGACGTATGGGCGGCGACAATGTAAAGATTCAAAATTTAAGAGTTTTAAAAGTAGTTCCTGAAAAGAACCTCATTCTTGTAAAAGGTGCAGTTCCCGGACATAAAAACTCTTACGTAATTATTGAGAAATAATGGAAGTAAAAGTTTTAAATATCAGCGGAAAAGAAACCGGCAGGACGGTAAACCTTCCTGACTCGGTTTTCGGCATCGAGCCAAACAACCACGCGGTTTACCTGGATGTCAAGCAATACCTGGCCAACCAGCGCCAGGGAACGCACAAAGCCAAGGAGCGCAACGAGGTAGCGGGTTCAACCCGTAAGATCAAGAAGCAAAAAGGTACGGGTACAGCCCGTGCGGGATCAAAGAAGTCGCCTGTTTTTAAAGGTGGTGGAACGATCTTCGGGCCGCGTCCGCGCAGCTACTCGTTCAAGTTGAACAAAAACCTGAAGCGTTTGGCCCGTAAATCGGCTTTCTCGATCAAGGCAAAAGAGTCAAACTTGATCGTCCTGGAGAACTTCGATTTTGAAGCTCCGAGCACCAAAAATTTCATTAACGTGCTGAAGGGATTGGGATTGGAATCTAAAAAATCACTGTTCGTGTTGGGTGAGTCAAATAAAAATGTATATTTGTCGTCACGTAATTTGAAAGCTTCCAGCGTTGTAAATGCCTCAGAATTAAGTACTTACGCAATCCTTAACGCAAATAATCTCGTGTTGATGGAAGGTGCTTTGGAAGCCATTGAAGAAAATTTAAGCAAATAAGACGATGAATATCATTATCAAACCTATCATTACGGAGAAGGTCACCAAGGAAGGTGAGCGTTCAAACCGTTACGGATTCGTGGTGGACCGCAAGGCCAACAAGGTTCAGATCAAGCAGGCTGTCGAGGCGGCTTACGGAGTGAACATCGTCAGCATCAATACCATGAACGTACGTCCCGACCGCTCTACGAAGTATACCAAAAGCGGCCTGATCAACGGCAAGACAAATTCTTACAAGAAGGCGATTGTCCAGGTCCAGGAAGGAGAAACGATCGATTTTTACAATTAATCTAATAAGGAGGCAGCGAAATGTCAGTTAGAAAATTAAAACCTATTACCCCGGGCCAGCGATTTAGAGTCGTGAATAGTTTTGACGCTATTACGACTGATAAGCCGGAACGCTCATTATTGGCGCCGATAAAACGCTCTGGAGGTAGAAATAGTCAAGGAAAGATGACCATGCGTTATACAGGCGGTGGTCACAAACAACGTTACCGTGTCATCGATTTCAAGCGCACCAAAGCCGGAATCCCTGCAACGGTAAAATCAATTGAGTACGATCCGAACCGTACGGCCTTTATCGCCCTTTTGGCTTACGCCGATGGTGAGAAGACTTACGTGATCGCCCAAAACGGCCTTCAGGTAGGGCAGAAGCTGGTTTCAGGTGCCGATGCGCAGCCTGAGATCGGTAACACGCTGCCGCTGAGCAAGATTCCGCTGGGAACCGTGATTTCATGCATTGAGCTCCGTCCGGGGCAAGGTGCCGTGATCGCCCGTTCAGCAGGAACTTTCGCCCAGCTTATGGCTCGTGACGGAAAGTACGCAACCATCAAGATGCCTTCAGGAGAGACAAGGTTGATCCTTTTGACCTGTTCGGCTACAATCGGCGCCGTTTCCAACTCTGACCACCAGCTTATCGTTTCAGGTAAGGCAGGTCGTTCAAGGTGGCTCGGACGTCGTCCAAGAACAAGGCCTGTTGCGATGAACCCTGTAGATCACCCGATGGGTGGTGGTGAAGGACGTTCATCAGGTGGACATCCGCGTTCAAGAAAAGGCTTGCCGGCGAAGGGTTACAGGACCCGTTCAAAGGTGAACCCGAGCAACAAGTATATTGTAGAACGTAGAAAGAAATAACAAGTAGCACATGGCACGTTCATTAAAAAAAGGACCTTTCGTTCACTATAAATTAGAGAAAAAAGTTCTCGAAAACACCGAAAAAGGAAACAAGGCTGTCGTGAAGACCTGGTCTCGCGCTTCAATGATCACTCCTGACTTCGTTGGACAGACAATCGCGGTACACAATGGCCGTCAGTTCGTTCCGGTTTACGTAACCGAGAATATGGTAGGGCACAAACTTGGAGAATTTTCGCCGACCCGTTCATTCCGTGGTCACGCGGGTGCAAAAAATAAAGGTAAAAAATAAGCAGCTATGGGAGTTCGTAAAAGAGAAAGAGCCGAAGGCATCAAAGAAGCTAACAAGCAGATTGCTTTCGCAAAGTTGAATAACTGCCCTACTTCACCTAGGAAAATGCGCCTTGTTGCTGACCTGGTAAGGGGCCAGAAGGTTGAAAGGGCCCTGAACCTTTTGAGGTTCAGCAACAAAGAAGCTTCTCGTAAACTCGAGAAACTGCTTTTGTCGGCCATCAATAACTGGGAGCAGAAGAATGCTGAAGGCAATGTTGCCGATGCAGGACTGTTCGTAAAAGAGATCCGCGTTGACGGCGGGATGATGCTCAAAAGGCTTCGTCCGGCTCCGCAAGGGCGCGCACACAGGATCCGCAAGCGTTCCAACCACGTTACAATCGTGTTGGGACAATTAGATAACACACTTAGCAATTCATAAATAACATGGGACAAAAAACAAATCCGATTGGAAATCGCCTTGGAATTATCCGCGGCTGGGATTCAAACTGGTACGGTGGGAATGATTACGGTGACAAAATCGCCGAGGATCACAAAATCCGCAAGTACATCCATGCGCGTTTATCAAAAGCTAGTGTATCAAAAGTAATCATCGAGAGAACTTTGAAGCTTGTAACCGTTACTATCACCACTGCCCGTCCCGGGATCATCATCGGGAAAGGCGGCCAGGAGGTAGACAAGCTGAAGGAGGAACTTAAGAAGGTTACCGACAAAGAGGTTCAGATCAACATCTTTGAAATCAAAAGGCCGGAACTCGACGCTTACCTGGTAGCGACCTCTATCGCCCGCCAGATCGAAAGCCGCATCTCTTACCGCAGGGCGATCAAAATGGCTATTGCTGCCTCAATGCGTATGAATGCCGAGGGTGTTAAGGTATTGATTTCAGGCCGTTTGAACGGTGCCGAGATGGCGCGTTCGGAAAGCTTTAAAGAGGGTCGTATTCCTTTGTCAACTTTCAGGGCCGATATTGACTACGCTTTGGCCGAAGCACACACGACTTATGGTCGTATGGGCATCAAGGTGTGGATCATGAAAGGCGAGGTTTACGGAAAAAGGGACCTTTCACCACTTGTGGGCATGGACAAAAAGCAGTCCGGAGCCGGTGGTGGCGAGAAGCGCGGCGATTCTCCACGCGGAGACCGCAAGCCTTTCAACAAGGACCGCAAACCGTCAGACCGCAAGAGAAAGTAATTTATCTAAATTAAAGAAACATGTTACAGCCTAAAAGGACAAAATACCGCAAGGTACAAAAGGGTAGGATGAAGGGCGTTTCCCAAAGGGGTCATGAACTTTCAAACGGTATGTTCGGCATCAAATCGGTCCATGAGACAGGTATGTTCCTTACTTCACGCCAAATCGAGGCTGCGCGTATTGCCGCAACCCGTTATATGAAAAGGGAAGGACAGCTTTGGATCAAGATTTTCCCGGACAAGCCGATCACCAAGAAGCCTCTTGAGGTACGTATGGGTAAAGGAAAGGGTGCCGTTGAATATTGGGCAGCCGTCGTTAAACCCGGAAGGATTATGTTTGAAGTGGGCGGAGTTCCCCTCTCGGTAGCCAAAGAGGCTTTGCGCCTGGCTGCCCAGAAACTCCCCGTGAAGACTAAATTCGTCGTTGCAAGAGATTTCGAAGCTTAATTCAAAACTATTATGAAACAATCAGAAATAGCAAATCTTTCTGCAGCTGAGTTGCAAGAAAAGCTTAACGAGACCCGGAAAGCGTACAATGACCTGAAAATGGCACACGCGGTTTCCCCTATCCAGAACCCCATGCAAATTCGTTCGGTTCGCCGCACGGTTGCAAGGCTGGCTACTGAACTAAGCAAAAGAGAGCTACAATAATTCCGCGGAAAGATGGAAAAAAGAAACTTAAGAAAAGAGAGAATTGGAGTGGTCACTTCCAACAAGATGGAGAAGTCTATCGTTGTTGCCGAAGTGCGTAAGGTAAAGCACCCTCTGTACGGTAAGTTCGTTTTGAAGACGAAGAAATACCACGCACACGACGAGACAAACGACTGCAACGTTGGCGATACCGTAAGGATCAGCGAAACGCGTCCTTTGAGCAAGACCAAGTGCTGGAGGTTAGTAGAAATCATTGAAAGAGCTAAGTAATCATGGTACAACAGGAATCAAGACTAAAAGTAGCAGATAACACAGGAGCCAAGGAAGTCCTTGCGATCCGTGTTCTGGGAGGTACCAAAAGAAGGTATGCTTCTGTTGGTGACAAGATCGTAGTTTCTATCAAGGATGCAACTCCTAACGGAAACGTGAAAAAGGGATCGGTATCTACCGCGGTTGTGGTGCGTACCAAGAAGGAGGTCCGCAGGGCCGACGGTTCTTATATCCGTTTTGATGACAACGCGTGTGTTCTTTTGAACGCACAGGGCGAAATGCGCGGAACACGCGTTTTTGGCCCCGTTGCCAGGGAACTCCGCGAGAAGCAGTTCATGAAAATTGTATCACTGGCACCTGAAGTGCTTTAATTTATTGTGGAAATGATAAAGCTGAAGATAAAATCAGGAGACACCGTAAAGGTGATTGCCGGCGACCACAAAGGAACAACCGGAAAGGTTACACGTGTAATGCGCGAGGCCAACAAAGCCATCGTTGAAGGCGTGAACATGGTATCAAGGCACACAAAGCCAAGCGCGAAAAACCCGCAGGGAGGAATCGTGAAGAAAGAAGCACCGATCCACATCTCTAACTTGTCACTGGTTGACAATGCTAAAGCTGCGCCGGAGAAGAAAGCTTCAAAGAAATCTAATAAAGCAAAGTAATGGCATACATTCCAAGACTTAAAGAAGAATACAAGCAAAGGGTCATCCCTGCGCTTAAGGAGGAGTTCGGCTACAAGAACGTCATGCAGGTACCCAAGCTGGAAAAGATCGTCCTGAGCCGTGGCGTTGGTGCCGCGGTATCCGACAAAAAGCTTATCGACTATGCCGTTGACGAGCTTACCAAAATCACCGGCCAAAAGGCAGTTTCAACAATTTCCAAGAAAGACGTTGCATCGTTCAAGCTTCGTAAGGGCATGCCGATCGGGGCAAAAGTAACCCTTCGCGGCGAGCGCATGTACGAATTCCTGGACAGGCTGATCACATCGGCTTTGCCACGTGTACGTGACTTTAGCGGAATCAAGGCTTCTGGCTTTGACGGACGCGGAAACTACAACCTCGGTGTTCTGGAGCAGATCATCTTCCCTGAGATCGACATCGACAAGGTGAACAAGATCTCCGGTATGGATATCACATTCGTAACAACCGCCCAAACAGATAAAGAAGCAAAGTCGCTTTTGGCTGAATTGGGTTTACCTTTTAAAAAGAACTAAGACATGGCTAAAGAATCAATGAAAGCCCGCGAGGTAAAAAGGGCAAAAACGGTTGAAAAATACGCGGCGAAGAGAAAAGCTTTGCTGGAAGCCGGAGATTACGTAGGTTTGCAAAAATTGCCAAAGAACGCTTCTCCCGTACGCATGCACAACCGTTGCAAACTTACCGGAAGGCCTCGTGGTTATATGCGCCAATTTGGTATTTCACGTGTTACCTTCCGTGAAATGGCCAACCAGGGATTGATCCCGGGCGTGAAAAAAGCCTCTTGGTAACAAGTTAAAAACGTCAATTATCAGCGATTAGAAAATGATCGCTGATTTTTGAGTTTTTTTTTGTAGTTTTGCGCGCTTGAATGGTTTTCCGTTCAGGCTAGTGGCTGGCAGCTGACCGCTGACAGCTAAAATTTGAGTTCAATTGGGTATAGGTTCGGCCGAAAAGTTTAGTCGAATACCGTATCCGCAATTTAATAAATATGTATACAGATCCTATCGCGGATTATCTTACCAGGGTCCGCAACGCAGTGGCTGCAAAGCACAAGGTCGTTGAAATCCCTGCTTCAAATCTCAAGAAAGAGATTACCAAAATCCTTTTCGACCAAGGCTACATCCTGAGCTACAAGTTTGAGGACAACGCCGTACAAGGGAAGATCAAGATCGCCCTTAAGTATGACCGGGAAACCAAAGAGCCCGTCATCAAAGACCTTCAGAGAATCAGTAAACCGGGTTTGCGTAAATATGCTGGAGCCACTGAGATCCCAAGGATCCTCAACGGGTTGGGCATCGCTATCGTTTCCACTTCCAAAGGCCTTATGACCGGGAAGCAGGCGAAGCAGCTTAACGTGGGTGGTGAAGTAATCTGTTACGTATATTAATCTAAAGGAGAACAGACGATGTCAAGAATAGGAAAAAACCCAGTTGCGATCCCGTCCGGAGTTACGGTCGACGTCGCCGACGGAATCATCACCGTTAAAGGAAAATTAGGAGAGCTTAAGCAGGAGTACAGCGATGTTACCATTACCATGGAAGACGGGCAGATCCTTGTAGAGCGCTCATCTGACGCTAAAGACCAAAGGGCCAAGCACGGACTCTACCGCGCGCTGATCAGCAACATGATCACCGGTGTTTCGACAGGCTTCACCAAAGAACTCGAACTCGTTGGTGTTGGTTACAGGGCTTCAAACCAGGGCCAGAAATTGGACCTCGCTTTAGGGTTCTCGCATAACATCATCATTGAGGTTGCGCCTGAGGTAAAGCTGGAAACCGTATCTGAAAAAGGTAAGAACCCGATCGTGAAACTTTCTTCATTTGACAAGCAATTGCTTGGACAGGTTGCCGCAAAGATCCGCGGTTTCCGCAAGCCTGAGCCGTACAAAGGAAAAGGTGTGAAGTTCGTAGGAGAAGTATTAAGAAGAAAAGCAGGTAAATCAGCTTAAAAATAAAGTTATGTCACTAACAAAATCAAGCAGGAGACAGAGAATCCGCTACCGCATCCGGAAAATCGTTACCGGTACAGCCGCAAGGCCAAGACTATCGGTTTTCAGGAGCAACAAGGAAATCTATGCGCAACTCATCGACGATGTGAACGGTGTAACCTTAATGGCTGCATCATCCCGCGATAAAGGCGCTAAAGCCGACGGAACCAACATCGAGATCGCTAACGCGGTAGGTGCTTCAATTGCCGAGAAGGCGTTGGCAGCAGGCATCACCGAGGTCGCTTTTGACCGCGGCGGATACCTTTACCACGGCCGTATTCAATCACTAGCAGAAGGCGCGAGGGCGGCCGGGCTTAAATTCTAAGAAGTCATGTACCATAAATACAAAAACGTAGAAATCGTAAAGCCTAGCGGGCTTGAGCTTAAAGACCGCCTGGTAAGTGTGAACCGTGTGACCAAGGTAACTAAAGGAGGAAGGGCTTTCGGCTTTTCGGCCATCGTGGTTGTCGGTGATGAGAACGGTGTTGTAGGACACGGACTTGGTAAATCCAAAGATGTTTCCGAAGCGATCGCGAAAGCGGTTGAAGATGCCAAGAAAAACCTCGTGAAGATTCCCCTTAGCGGCCAGTCGGTACCGCACGAGCAAAAAGGTAAATTCGGCGGAGCCCGTGTTTTCCTTATGCCTGCCTCTCATGGTACGGGAGTAATTGCCGGTGGTGCCGTTCGTTCGGTACTCGAGTCAGTTGGAATCCACGACGTATTGTCAAAATCCCAGGGATCGTCTAACCCGCACAACGTGGTTAAAGCGACTTTTGACGCACTCTTGCAGATGCGCAGCGCACACACCATCGCGAAGCAGCGTGGCGTTTCCCTTGAAAAAGTTTTTAAAGGTTAATACAGGAAATCATGGCTAAATTAATTGTAAAGCAAATAAGGAGCAAAATCAACTGCCCGCTCACTCAAAAAAGAGGCCTCGAGGCTCTTGGACTGCGCAAAATGGGCCTGGTGGTGGAGCACGAGTCAAATCCTGCTATCCTTGGGATGATAAAGAAAGTTCAACATCTGGTATCCGTAGAGGAGGCCAAATAATAATACAGAGATGAATCTACATAACTTACAGCCGGCCGAAGGTTCCACGCACAACCAGAACAAGCGTGTGGGCCGTGGTGAAGGTTCCGGAAAAGGCGGAACGGCCGCGCGTGGTCACAAAGGTGCCAAGTCGCGTTCAGGTTATTCAAGGAAAATCGGTTTTGAGGGTGGACAGATGCCACTCCAAAGGCGTGTTCCCAAGTTTGGTTTCACCAACATCAACCGCAAGGAGTACCAGGGCGTTAACCTGGATACACTTCAGTCAATGGTTGACAACGGAATCATTACCGATACCGTTGACATGCAGGTGCTGGTTGCCAACAGGCTTGCCACCAAGAATGAGATCGTGAAGATCATGGGCCGTGGCGAACTGAAGTCTAAACTGAAGGTCACCGCGCACAAATTTACCGCTACTGCCAAAGCTGCCATCGAGGCTGCCGGCGGAGAAGCCGTAACCCTATAATCCTTATTGAAAGATGAAGAAATTTTTTGAAGGAATAGCCAATGTCTGGAAAATTGAGGAACTCAAGAACAGGATCCTGCTCACGATGGGTCTTCTTCTGGTGTACCGATTCGGCGCCCAGGTGACGCTTCCGGGCATTGATGCATCAAAGCTCGCGGCCCTCGCAGGGCAAACTCAGGACGGGATAGGTTCTATCCTGGACATGTTTACCGGAGGGGCGTTCTCACAGGCATCGGTTTTTGCATTGGGTATCATGCCGTATATTTCGGCATCGATCGTGGTCCAGTTGATGGGCATCGCGATCCCTTATCTGCAAAAACTTCAGAAGGAAGGTGAAAGCGGCCGCAAGAAAATCAACCAGATTACACGCTGGCTGACCATCGCGATCACGCTTGTGCAAGGCCCGGGTTATATCTACAACCTGTACCGCACCCTTCCCCAGGATGCTTTCCTGTTGGGCTTTGATTCGTTCTCATTCTTATTTTCTTCGGTCTTGATCCTTGTTACCGGTACCATCTTCGCGATGTGGCTGGGTGAGAAAATCACCGACAAGGGTATCGGAAACGGTATTTCCCTCCTGATCATGGTGGGGATCATCGCCCGTCTTCCGCAGGCCTTTATCCAGGAATTCACCACCCGCGTTACCAACAACAACGGTGGCCCGATGCTCCTCGTTATCGAGATCATTGTGTGGCTGCTGGTGATCATCGCCTGTGTCCTTTTGGTCATGGCGGTGCGCAGGATTCCGGTACAGTATGCAAGGCGTACGGTTTCAGGAGACTTTGAGCAGGATGCTGCAGGCGGAAACCGTCAGTGGATCCCGCTTAAGCTGAATGCTTCGGGAGTTATGCCAATCATCTTCGCCCAGGCGATCATGTTTATCCCGGCTGCGCTCGCGGGTCTTTCAAACTCCGAAACCTCGCAATCCATTGCGGGTACGTTCAGCGACATGTTCGGGTTTTGGTACAATCTTGTGTTTGCGCTTTTGATCATCGTATTTACATTCTTTTATACGGCGATCACGGTGCCTACCAATAAAATGGCTGATGACCTCAAGCGCAGCGGCGGCTTTATCCCGGGAACCAAGCCCGGAGTGGAGACATCGGAACTGCTTGACAAAATCATGTCACTTATCACCTTCCCTGGTGCATTGTTCCTTGCTTTGATCGCCGTGTTCCCGGCAATCGTGGTAAGCACGATGAATGTTCAGCAATCATGGGCGATGTTCTATGGCGGGACTTCGCTGATCATCATGGTTGGAGTTGCGATCGATACCATTCAGCAGGTCAATTCGTACTTGTTGAACAGGCATTATGACAGTCTGATGAAAACCGGTAAAAACAGGAAAGCAGTAGCTTAAGTTTATGGCCAAACAATCAGCAATAGAACAGGACGGATCCATCATCGAGGCATTGTCAAATGCAATGTT
>JAEZGB010000101.1 GCA_023437485.1 Bacteroidota bacterium | reverse complement strand
GTTCTATATTCCCTTCCAGTTGAAGGCTCAACGCGCTTGATTTGCCATCGAGATTGTAAAAAAGCACCTGCCCCGGCCCGGCATAGAGGTCAACTACGGCCTGGTTTTGAAAATTGGTGCGGTAAAGATCAATGCCCACATCGCCGCGTTTGCCCATCAGGTCAAAGCCCTGCAAAAAACTGACGCCGTAATTCCAGGCGATCTCAGGCTCCAAACCGTACATCTTGCCGTCCTGGTCCAAAATTGAAAATACGCGCGAGCTGGCAAAAAGCTGCTGGTTTTCGGCAAAAATATTCGCCCCGCGCTTGCCCCTTCCGGCCGATGCCCTGAAGACGCCCCGGTCCCACGGGTTGTACCGCAAATGCACCCGCGGAGTCACGAAAGCTCCCAGTCGGTTGTGGATATCGGCGCGCAGCCCGGCAACTATGCTAAGGTTATCGGTATTGTCATAGGTATATTCAAAAAACGCCCCCACCGAATTGTCAACCCGGTCAAAATCCCGCTCAATCCCGGGAACGGCCAGCGCTTCGTCATACTGGTCCAATGTCAGGTTCAACCCCGTTGCAAACTTATGCATGGTATTGCTGATTATCGAATTGAAAATCAGGTTGGAATAATAACTTCGTTGCCTGATGTCATAACGGCTGAGGCCGAAGTACGAATCCTGCGCGTGATTGCTGAACGCATTCTGGAAACCCAGGCTCTGGAAAGGCATATCGGGGAATACGTAACCGAGCTTGGCCGAAAGGTCCAAACGCTGGGTATTGACTTCGGAACCCCAATGATTGGTGGTGAATTTATCGCGATCAGGGTCAAAATCAACCTGACCGGCCTGCTTTTCATCAGTCATGAACCGGAAGTTGATGAAACTCACCCACCCCTTTTCGGCATCGGTGTACTGCCAGCGGTTCATAACATTGTATTGCCTTCCTAAAGGGTTGTCCAGGAACATGTCATGATTCATGTCATTTTTGGCCGTCCGGGCGTTACCGTGTAAAAAGAGGCTGGTGGCCCATTTGTCCGACATCTTTCGGTTAAAATGCATGTTGGCCTCAAACCGCGCATCGGTTGAACCGTAAAGATTGAGGTAAAAAGGAATGTCTGAAGCCGGTTTGATCAGTTCGGTATTGATTTGGCCTGAAATACTTTCAAAACCGTTTGCCACTGATCCCGCACCCTTTGTAACCTGAATGCTCTCGACCCAGGTGCCCGGCGTAAAGGAAAGTCCGTACGCCTGTGAAGCCCCCCGAACCGAAGGAATGTTTTCTTCAGTGATCATGAGATACGGGCTGGTGAGGCCAAGCATCCGGATCTGGCGGGTCCCGGTAAGCGCGTCTGAAAAGTTGACGTCAATTGACGGATTGGTTTCAAAACTTTCGGCGAGGTTGCAGCAGGCCGCTTTGAGCAGTTCCTTGCTGGTCATCACCGTGGTGTTCGCAACTACAAATTGAGATTTTTTAATGCTCCGGGAACTGGTCTTGACCTGAATCTCCTGAAGCGTATCCTGTGCCGAAGCACTTAGCGATGCCGCTATGAGCAACGCCGTGAAATATATTTTTCGCATAATGGATTAATTGTTTCTTAACTGGTTTGTCAGATAAAAAACAATGAATCAGGCGTAAAAAATAAGCTGTCGGTAAAGTTTGAAAAGCGGGGGCGCGTTTGGCGCATACCGGTATGTGCGGTTTTTTTCCCTCAGGGGGAATTCCTGCGGTACTCCAACAAGAGGGTGTGCCTGAGTGACGACATAAACCGAATCGACTGAAAAATCAATTGACTTCACCACCACATCGGGTTGATCCTGCATCTCGACAACTTTGTCGCTACAGCAACTTTGATGGTCTTTTGAAGCCTGTGCGCAGCATGCTTTTTGAGTTACCGGCTCAATACATTCTTCAACGGGTTCGGTACCCAAGGATACTGAGGCGATCTTGTCCCCGCAATAGTGAACATTGAATGCAAATCCGCTGCTGAACACCATGATCAGGCATGCGAGCAGTAACGAAGTGAATTTTTGCATTCTCATAGCGACAAAATTAGCTAAAAATGATCGTACAATTCTAAAAGAACTCTTAAAATCAGATATCCAGCTCTTCGAGGGGTTGAGGCGCAATAGCCTGATACCCATATCTTGACGAGATTTCCCCGGCAAGCGATTCGGCCGGGCCCGGCTCGCCGTGAACTACCCGGACATGTGAATCCTTTACCTCTATCCCGCCAATCCAGTTGAGAAGGCCTTCCCTATCGGCGTGTGCCGAAAACCCTTCAACCTGAACCACGTTTGCCCGGACCGGATAAAATTTGCCGCGAATCTTGATCTCCTTTTCGCCTTCCAGCAATTGCCTGCCCCGCGTGCCCTCGGCCTGGTAACCCATAATGATCACGCAGGTTTCCTTGCGCCCAATATAATGTTCCATATAGGAAAGCACCCTTCCGCCGGTAATCATCCCACTTGCCGCAATCACCACTTTAGGTTGCGGGTCAAACAAGGTTTCGATGGTTTCGCGGTAATCGATGTTGGTTTGGAAAAGCCCGCACATTCCCTCAAATTCCTCAGGCCGGAGCTTGTGCCATTTCCGGTGGTTAGCCATGATTCCGAGCATATCAACCCCCATCGGCGTATCGAGTATAAACGGAACATCGGGCAACCTGTCATCCATGCGAAGCTTCCAAAGCAGGTACATCAATGTTTGCGCGCGGCCAACCGCAAAACCGGGAATGATGACCGTGCCGCCTGCCCTGAGCGCATTACCCACTGCGGCCTCGAACAAAATCGACGGGTCTTCGGCCGGATGCAAACGGTCGCCATAAGTACTTTCCACAATCACCGCATTGGCTATTGGCGGCGGTACCGGCGAATGCATCAGCAGGTCATCGTCCTGGCCGATATCGCCTGAAAACAGCACTGATTTGCCTTCAGCTTCCAACAATATACTGCACGCGCCAAGGATGTGGCCTGAGTTTGAGAATGTCGCCGTTACCCCGTGCCCCAGATTGATCTTTTGTCCTGGCTCAACGGTTTGTAGCAGCGGAAACACTTTGCGTGCCTGCACAACCGTATAAAGCGGAAGCGCTGGGTGGTGCTTTGAATAACCGCCGCGGTTTGCCATTTCGGCTTCCTCTTCCTGAATTTTGGCGCTGTCGGCCAGAATGAGCCGGGCCACGTCCTTTGTAGGCGCCGAACAGTAAATCGGCCCTTTAAACCCCTGCGCCACCAATTTGGGCAACAACCCGCAATGATCCAAATGCCCGTGGGTCAGAAGCAGGCAATCAATTGCAGCAGGATCGAATTTGAACGGTTCGCGGTTCCTGAGCCGAAGCTCCTTCAGCCCCTGGAACATGCCGCAATCAATCAGGATGTTAAGCCCGTTTGCCTGGGCCAGGTGTTGCGAACCGGTAACCGTACCCGCCGCACCAAGAAATGTAACTTTCATTTTGTTCCGTGTTTTAGGGCCGAAGCCTCGGTCATGACATTTTTGATGCGAAAGCTGGACAATCCCAATTTTTCCAAAAGTTCACGGCTATTGAGTTCCCGGGCAAGCACAATGTCCTGATCCAGCAGCCACTGTTTTTCCGCGATCGTCAGGGTGGTCATTGCAGTTACGGGATACAGATTGCGGCCGTCATTCAGGCTTCGCAGACTTTTGCCCGCGGGAAAATCCCAACTCAGCAATTCCAGCCCCATGCACTCGGCGAATAAAATCGCATCGGAGGTAAAGCGGTTATTGGTGACGATGGCGCAGGAGGAAAAACTATCCCCCGGGGTGAAAATCCCATGCCCCACTTCCCTCAGGTCGTTAAACCGCGAGAGGATATACATCGGCACCTTTACGTCTGAGGCGATTTCCCGGCGCGAATGAAATTTGCATTCCACGAATTTCAATTCACCGTCTTTTTCAATGGCAAGGTCAACTTCATGCGAAACGCATCGTCCGGTAAGATGTAGATTGGTAAGGGTGCGATAACCGTGATCGGCAAAGATGCGCCCTACATATTTCTCAAAGTGGAAACCCGCAGGCCCGAGCAACCTGATGGCATCTCGCAAATTGTAGCGAGCCGCTGAAGCTGCCGATTTCCCTTTGAGCATCTTGAAGGCGGTCTTGTAGATCTGGCGCGTGGTCATGCCCGGATACAGCTGAGAACGCACGGCGGCGCAAATATCGTCGACAAGTTCAGGGGCCGCGCCCGAACGCAACATGGACTGCCTTAGTTTTTCCTGATCGAACTGCGCCAGCTCGCCTGAGTGTTTCCTGATTTTCATTTGGAACGGTTTTGATAGATGAAGGCCGGGATAAACAGCAACAGCAATATCGGCTGAATGATAAACCTGCGGATATAAAAAAGCGCCATCTTGCTTTGCGGTGCGAATTCGGCCACAACAAAAAAGGCTGTGATCAGCAAGATGAAAAAGCCGAGATAGACAAAACCCGCAAAGGTGATCTGAGAGGTTGACCGGAAAAGTGCGTAAATGATGGCCAGCGAAACCGCCGAATTGATCCAGTACCGCAGAAAGAAGTTTGCAAACAACCGAAAACTTTCAAATTCGGGTAACGGGGCGGCAAAAAAATCGCTTGCAAAATAGGTCCGGAAAGGATCGTAGAACAGATGCTCAAAATATCGCACAAGGACCAGCGCGGCCACCATCGCAATTACGGCACCGTACGCCGCCCGGGAGTTAAAAATTTTTGCGAGCATGATATGAAAATCGGTTAACCCAAATTACCCACAATATAAAGACAATGCTGTAAATGATGAGGGGAAACGCAACACCGTGCAACAAATGCTCAAGGTGCGGCCAATGGTAGAGCGAGAAGCACAGCACCGCGATCCGCACGATGTTGGAAAGGTAAATGACCAGGCTTCCTGCCAGGATAAAGATCAGGGTCGATTTCCAACGGCCTGCAAAGGCCACCACAAATGATGCAAAAAGGATAATCACGCTCACGGCATTGCAGCCTTCAATGATCCGGGCAACATACCGGCCGTTATAGTGCAGGCGGACCCAGGGTTTGCCAGGCTGCGGCGAAAGACGGGCATCGGCGCCAAAAAATTCTATCAAGTTTTCAGTCTGTCGAGCCACCGCCATGGATATGCCGTCAGGCGACGACCGGTGCTCGTAAGGCGCGAGATAAAGCGCGTACAAAAGGGTCAGGACCGCGTATGTGCTTACGAATTTTGCCAGAAAAACAAGGAACGGCCGATAGGTCTTTAGGGTCTGGCGCACGGTCTTTTTTAACAAAGCTATATAAATTTATGGTGGGACAATAAGTACTTTTGTAAAAAACCTAATCAGATGACTTTTGAAGAACTCAAACCGAAAGTAAACGACATCGTGACCAATGTCAACACGATTAAGGAAGAGAAACTCCAGAAAATCTGCCATCTTTTGCACGACAACATTGATTATTACGACTGGGTTGGGTTCTATTTTCGCAATGGCGACAAGGAAGAACTGATCCTGGGCCCTTATGTTGGCGAAAAAACAGACCACACCGTCATCCCGTTTGGGAAGGGCATCTGCGGCCAGGTTGCCGTGTCGAACAAAAATTTTGTCGTTCCCGATGTGGCCGCCCAGGACAATTATATCGCCTGCAGCCTTTCGGTCAAATCTGAAATCGTGGTGCCGCTTTTTGTCAATGGCAAAAACATTGGCCAGATCGATATAGATTCAAATGTGCTTGACGCATTTGGCGAAGCCGACGAACGCTTTTTGGAATATGTCAACCAGGAAGTAGCCAGGCTTTTCCATTCCACCGAGTAAATCAGCCACTTGCTTGCACCTTTCAAAATTTAGCGTATCTTTGCCGCCGTACCTGAAAATCGGGTGCTACATAAAAATCATTTAAATAATATTGGCATGTACTTAACGAAAGAAGTAAAGCAGGAAATTTTCGCCAAACACGGCGGTTCCGCAACCAACACGGGATCGGCTGAAGGCCAGATTGCCCTGTTCACGCACCGTATCAACCATTTGACGGAGCACCTTAAAAAGAACCGTCACGACTTCAACACCGAGCGTTCGCTTGTCATGTTGGTAGGAAAAAGGCGTTCTTTGCTCGATTACCTGAAAAAGAAAGAGATCAACAGGTATCGTGAGATTATCAAAGAATTGAATATCAGGAAATAATCAATGCTAAAGAGGTGCCCACGCGCCTCTTTTTGTTTTTGTCCCCTTGCCCTCAGGGGGGATCGAGTCACTGCTTTGCAGAAGGTTGAGGGAATTAAAAAGTTTGGTTTTTCATTGGGTAACAACTACGACAACAACAACACAACAAACCCATTGTTTAATCAAGAATAGGATTTTATGATTCCAAACGTAACTAAAGAGGTTATCGATCTGGGAGATGGACGAAGCATCTCGATCGAAACCGGAAAACTTGCCAAACAGGCCGACGGTTCTGTTGTGGTCAGAATGGGAGACGCGATGTTGCTGGGTACGGTTGTATCGGCGCGTAAGGCCGCTCCCGGTATTGATTTTCTTCCCCTCACGGTTGATTACCGCGAGAAATTTGCCGCCGCGGGACGTTTCCCCGGAGGATTCTTTAAAAGGGAGGCCCGCCCGAGCGATTCCGAGATTCTCACCATGAGGCTTGTTGACCGCGTGCTAAGACCCCTTTTTCCGGATGATTACCACGCCGAAACGCAGGTAATGATCCAACTCATGTCGCACGACGAAAACGTAATGCCCGATTCACTGGCAGGATTGGCCGCTTCGGCCGCGCTTGCCTTGTCCGACATTCCTTTTGAGACTTTGATTTCAGAAGTGCGGGTAGGTCGTATCGACGGAAAATTCATCATCAACCCCAGCCGCGAGCAACTAGCCCAGTCGGATATTGATATGATGATCGGTGCCTCCAAAGATTCAATCGCAATGGTGGAGGGCGAAATGCACGAGATTTCCGAAAAGGAAATGGTTGAAGCCATCAAATTCGCGCACGAGGCCATCAAGGAGCAGATTGCTGCACAGGAGCGCCTTCAGGCCGCCTTTGGCAAAAAAGAATTGCGCACCTATGACATGGACCGTCAGGATGACGACATCAAGGCAAAGGTCTATGAATTGTCATACGATAAATATTATGAGGTAGCCAAATCGGCATCGGCAAAGCAGGAACGCTCTGAAAAGTTCAGCGAAATCAAGGAAGAAGTCAAGGCCGCGTTCACCGACGAGGAATTGCTCGAAAACGCCGACCTGATCAGCCGTTACCTTTATAAATCGCAAAAGGAAGCTGTTCGCAACGTGATCCTTGATCTTGGCGTTCGCCTTGACGGACGTGCAACAACCGACATCCGCCCCATCTGGTGCGAGGTCGACTACCTGCCACGCGTACACGGATCGGCTGTATTCACACGCGGTGAGACCCAGGCCCTGGCCACGGTAACTTTGGGAACCTCGCGCGAGGCTAACCAAATCGATTCGCCATCTGAACAGGGCGAGGAAACCTTTTATCTGCACTACAATTTCCCGCCGTTCTCTACCGGTGAAGCCAAGCCTTTGCGCGGAACTTCACGCCGCGAAGTCGGTCACGGAAACCTGGCGCAACGCGCACTCAAAAACATGATTCCTGCCGAGAATCCCTATACCATCAGGATCGTTTCGGAAGTACTGGAATCAAACGGATCGTCATCAATGGCGACGGTTTGCGCCGGAACGCTCGCCCTTATGGACGCGGGCATCCAAATGACCAAACCCGTTTCAGGTATTGCGATGGGACTGATTTCGGATTCAAAGACCGGTCGCTGGGCCGTACTTTCAGATATCCTTGGTGACGAAGACCACCTGGGCGACATGGACTTTAAGGTAACCGGTACCAAGGATGGTATCACCGCTTGCCAGATGGACATAAAGATTGATGGGCTTGCCTACGACATCATGGAACAGGCGCTTGAGCAGGCAAAAGCCGGAAGGCTCCACATTCTGGAAAAGCTGATCGAAGTACAGCCGGCACCTCGCGAAGATGTCAAGAAATTTGCTCCGAAAATTGTTAAGACCACCATTCCGGGAGCCTTTATCGGCGCTCTTATCGGGCCTGGCGGAAAGGTCATCCAGGAACTGCAAAAGCTTACCGGAACGACTATCGTTATCAACGAGGTCAACGAGATTGGCGAAGTGGAGATCCTGGGAAGCCCAGACGGTATTCAGCAGGTTATGGACAAGATCGAATCGATCATCTTCAAACCGACCGTGGGCGAAACCTACGAAGTACGCGTAATCAAACTGCTCGATTTTGGAGCGGTTGTCGAATATACCCAGGCGCCGGGCAACGAAGTGCTGCTGCACGTGTCGGAACTGGCATGGGAACGCACTGAGAACGTAACCGATGTGGTTAATATGGGCGATGTGTTCAACGTGAAATACATCGGTATCGATCCAAAGACCCGCAAGGAGAAAGTTTCCCGCAAGGCATTGTTGCCCCGCCCTCCAAGGGATGAGAACGCACCGCCGCGCGAAGACCGTGGACCAAGGCGCGATGACAGGCGTGACGGACGTCGCGACGATCGCCGTGATGGCCGACGTGATGACAGGCGTGACCGTCCGCGCGATGACCGCAGGGATGACCGCCCGCGTGAAGACCGCCCGCGCGAGCAGCGCCCTGACCGTGGTGAGGGAACCGAAGAAGCTCAGGATTAAACCAGATCAATAGATTAAAACCCGGCTAAATGGCCGGGTTTTTTGTTTGGAAAAATTTCATACTTTTAACCTGAAAACCCATCACCATGAACAAATTTTTACTGTTGATTGTTTCACTGTTTTTCGCTGCGTGTTCCTCCGATGAGACAACCGGCATATCACTGAGCAGTTCGGCGCAGGCCCTTGCCGATTATGACGGCACCAACTACGGGCTGTACAAAGGGATTTTTGTAGGTTCTTCAGGCGTGGTGGAAATCAATATCATGAACGACGGCGAACTCTCGGCAATGATGCTTATTGACAACCGGCGCTATAATTTCAGCACTGCCGAATCGGTTGTGGCCGGACAGGATATCAACGGGCTTACATTCGTGAGCGGAAACAATTCATTTGATTTCAACGTATCGGCCACCGGGCAAAACCCTCAACTTTCCAACATCAACATCCCGGACCATCCCGATGCGGTGACCGAGGTGGTAAAGGAATACTCGTATCAGCACATCAAATGTTTTCAGGGAAACTTTTCAGGCGCAAGTTCCGGGGTTTTCAATATGATTCAGCTTGGCGAAGACTTCCAGGGAATTGCCAGGACCGACGGGACCACCGAAACGCGGTGGATCAGTGCACAATTTGTAGGCGAAACATTGCAGGGAGCTTTTGAGGGCGGCACTTTTTCAGGTACGCTATCAGGCAACACCTTTTCGGGAACATGGAATAGTGACGAATCAGAATCCGGAACCTGGACCGCGCGTCGGAAACTCTAATAAACTAAATTTAAAACTACCTTTAATCTAATAATCTGTACCATGAAAAAACTATTACTATTAGCCTTTGTTGGAATCCTGGCCGCGTGCTCAAGCGACGACGACAATGGAAACGATCCGGTAACCTCTGATGTTGACAATTCCGGCCTTACAATGATTCCTGCTGCCGTAGGAGAGTTCAACAACAAAAATTTCGGTTATTACAAGGGAATCGTTTCGGGATCTTCAGGGACCGTTGAAGTCAACCTTTTCAATGACGGAAATGTTTGGGCCAAAATGAAGATCGACGGTGTGACCTATAATTTCACGACAACCGAAACCGCCGTGCTGGATGAGGCGGTTACCGGGCTGACCTTTGTTAGCGGAAACAGTTCGTTTGACTTCAATGTCAACGCCGATGGGTCCAATCCGACGATTACCGATATAAATATTGAGAATCATCCGTTCGCATTTGTCGAGATCATCAAGGAATATTCGACCGATCTTGTTCGTGCCTATGAAGGGACGTTTTCAGGTGACAGCACCGGTACATTTGCACTGCTGAGAATCGGCAATCAACTTTATGGCTATACCAACGAAACCGGCGACCCCGATTCCTATTGGGTTGAAGGCAGCATCGATTCCAACCTGAAGATAAATGGCACCGTGGAGGGCGGAACCTTTAAAGGTTATGTGAACGGGGCGATCTTGTACGGAACCTGGAATGCTTCGTCAGAAGATGGAACCTGGACCACGACCCGATCTTTGTAAAGACCGCACAACAAAACGGCACTGCATGCGTTAATGTGGTGCCGTTTTATTTTTTTTGTTACCGATTGTAACAAAATAAGACGGTGTTACGTACAAGAACGGTATCCCCTAAAAAT
>JAEZGB010000092.1 GCA_023437485.1 Bacteroidota bacterium | reverse complement strand
GCACCTTACCAGTTCGGCCCAACTGGCCTCGCGCATCATGCAGGATTTTGCATCGGTCCGTGAGCGTGTACGCGGCGCCTATACCTGGATCGCGACCAACATCGCCTATGACATGAATGAATATAAGCTTGGGAACACTATTGCTTATAAATATACTTCCGATGCCGATCGGGTCAAAAAAGAAGCGGCATTTCGGAAATCGCTCGTCTCGCGCACGCTCCGGACCCGCAAAGGTGTTTGCGAGGGGTATGCTTCGCTGATGCAGGACCTTTTGGGCCACTTCGGGCTTGAATCCCACATCATTGCCGGAGTCAGCCGCACCAATATTTCACAAATCGGACAGCTGCCAAAGGAGAATGACCATGTTTGGAATGCCGTAAAAATTGGCGGCAAATGGGAGCTAATAGATGTAACCTGGGCCGCCGGATCAGTTGATGGCGCCTCGGGCAAATTCAGGTACGCTTTTACCGATGCGTACTTCATGCCGGATCCCGAGCGTTTTTTCATGAACCATTTCCCCGAAGATCAAAGATGGCTATTAGTTAAGAAAAATCCTTCGGAATTTGCACGGCAACCGATTTTCCATCCTTCCTACATCCGTTCTGATTACAACATTGATCGTATTGACGGGCATCTTGCCAATAACGGTCCCATCGACTTCAGCATCGGTAACCTATCATCGGGAGACCGTGTTTATTACATTACCAACCGCCAGAATACACTGCAACGCGTCAAATCCCATTCTGGCCGCTTTACCGTTCCCATCGATCGGAACTTTGCCGGTACCGTGACTATTTTCGTCAATGAAAAACCGATGGTTTCCTACAAGATTTCGCGTCCAAACGCCTGAATTTTGTCAATATCGCGTTTAATAACTTTCGGCGCGATGCCTTGAGATTTCTGGCCGCATCGCCTATATTAGCGCCCACACACGAATGCGCGATGGCCGAAACCCAATATACCGAAGACAACATACGATCGCTTGACTGGAAGGAACACATCCGCATGCGCCCGGGGATGTATATCGGTAAGTTGGGCGATGGATCTTCCCCTGACGACGGTATCTATATCCTTTTGAAGGAGGTCATTGACAACTGCATCGACGAGTTTGTCATGGGCGCGGGCAAGACCATTGAGGTCACCATCAGGGACAAAACGGTTTCGGTCCGCGATTATGGCCGCGGGATTCCGCTTGGAAAGGTAGTCGATGTTGTGTCCCGAATGAACACCGGCGGCAAGTACGATTCACTCGCTTTCAAGAAATCGGTCGGATTAAACGGCGTCGGTACAAAGGCGGTGAACGCGCTTTCCAATTTCTTTCGTGTCGAATCGGTTCGCGAAGAAAAATTAAAATCGGCCGAATTCTCTGCCGGAAACCTGATTCATGAAGAGGATGTGGTGGAAACCACCAAGCGCAAGGGAACCAAGGTTGTCTTTACGCCGGACGAGGCCATTTTCAAAAACTACAAATTCCGCAACGAATATGTGGTCAAGATGCTCAAGAATTACTGCTACCTGAACACGGGGCTGAGCATCATCTACAACGGCGAGAAATATTATTCCGATAATGGCCTCAAAGACCTATTGGAGGAAAATATTACTGAAGAAGACAAAGTTTATCCGGTAATCCATCTTTTGGGCGACGATATCGAGATTGCGATGACGCACTCAAAGTCGCAGTATTCGGAGGAATACCACTCGTTTGTCAACGGGCAAAACACCACTCAGGGGGGCACGCACCTGGTCGCCTTCCGCGAGGCCGTGGTGAAGACCATCCGCGAATTCTACAACAAAGGCTTTGAGCCTTCGGATATACGAAAATCAATCGTTTCGGCGGTGAGTGTCAAGGTTATGGAGCCGGTTTTCGAGTCGCAGACCAAGACCAAGCTCGGATCGACCGACATGGGCCCGGATCTGCCCACCGTACGCACCTTTATCAATGATTTTGTCAAGACCAAACTCGACAATTACCTGCATAAAAACCCTGAAACGGCCGAGCTGCTGCTCCGCAAAATCCTCCAGGCCGAACGCGAGCGCAAGGAACTTTCGGGCATCCGCAAACTCGCCCGGGACCGCGCCAAAAAGGCGAGCCTGCACAACAAGAAACTGCGCGATTGCCGCATCCATTTGACCGATATCAAGAATCCGCGCTACCTGGAATCCACGCTGTTTATCACTGAGGGAGATTCGGCATCGGGATCCATCACCAAATCGCGCGATGTCAACACCCAGGCGGTCTTCAGCCTCCGCGGTAAGCCGCTCAATTCCTACGGGATGACCAAGAAGATCGTGTACGAGAACGAGGAATTCAACCTTTTGCAGGCCGCGCTCAATATCGAGGAAGACCTTGGCGATCTCCGTTACAACAACATCGTCATTGCCACCGATGCCGATGTTGACGGGATGCACATCCGCCTTTTGCTCATCACCTTCTTTTTGCAATTTTTCCCCGAACTCATCAAGGAAGGCCACCTTTACATTTTGCAAACGCCGCTTTTCAGGGTCCGGAACAAGAAAGAGACGATATATTGTTACAGCGACGAGGAACGCCGTGCCGCCATCGAGAAGCTCAAACCAAAACCTGAGATTACGCGATTCAAGGGATTGGGTGAGATTTCGCCAAACGAGTTCGGGTTTTTTATCGGCGACGACATTCGCCTGGAGCCCGTCATGCTGGACAAGGCGACCTCGATTGAACAGCTTTTATCCTTTTACATGGGCAAAAACACGCCCGACAGGCAGGATTTCATCATCAATAATTTGAAGGTGGAAATTGATGTACACGAGGGGTAATTAATAGTTAATAATTAATAATTAATAATTGAGGAACCACAAAAGCGACAAGGAGGAAATTATTCATTATTACTTATTAATTGTTTTGGCAGCATTGCCTGCTGTACGCTAACACGAGCGGAGCGAACTGGCGAAGCAATTTTTTGCTCGTGGCCTCGCAAAAGGATATGCTGCGCCAGTTCGGCCTTTGGCCTCGGGTCGCTTCCATCAGGGCTGCGACATATGACTAATTGTAAAGAGTCTTTAGTCTTTCGACTTTCGACTTTCGACTAAAATATGGACGAAGAAGAAGATATAATTTTACCGGACAACACTCCCGACGGGGAAGGCGGCGACCATTTTTACGACCACGGCGAGGTAAACCCCGACGATACCATCACCAAGGTCACGGGGATGTACAAGGACTGGTTCCTGGATTATGCCTCGTATGTAATTCTGGAGCGCGCGGTGCCCGCCATCGAGGACGGTTTTAAACCCGTGCAACGCCGCATCATGCACTCGCTCAAGGAACTCGACGACGGGCGTTATAACAAGGTCGCCAACGTGGTGGGGCATACCATGCAGTACCATCCGCATGGCGACCAATCCATCGCCGATGCCATGGTGCAGATTGGGCAGAAGGATTTGCTTATCGATACTCAGGGAAACTGGGGGAATATACTAACAGGCGACGGCGCCGCAGCCTCGCGTTACATCGAGGCGCGTTTGTCCAAGTTTGCACTTGAAGTTCTTTACTCGCCCAAGATCACCGAATGGGCCGCCTCATATGACGGCCGCCGCAATGAGCCGGTAAACCTTCCGGTGAAGTTTCCTCTTTTGCTTGCGCAGGGAGCCGAAGGGATCGCCGTCGGGCTTTCGACCAAGGTGTTGCCGCACAATTTCAACGAACTGATCGACGCCTCGATCCGCATCCTCAAAGGCAGGAGTTTCCAGCTTTTCCCTGACTTCCAAACAGGCGGGATCGCCGATGTTTCAGGGTACAACGACGGAATGCGCGGCGGCCGTGTCCGGGTCCGCGCGAAAATTTCGCAGCTCGACAAGAACACGCTGGTGATTACCCAGATTCCGTTTTCCACAAATACATCGTCGCTGATTGACAGCATCCTCAAGGCCAACGAGAAGGGCAAAATCAAAATCAAGAAGATTGAGGACAATACCGCCGCCGAGGTGGAAATCCTGATCCACCTTTTCCCCGGGGTTTCGCCCGACAAGACCATCGACGCGCTGTTCGCCTTTACGGCTTGCGAGACTTCGGTGGCGCCGTTGGGTTGCGTGATCGAGGACCACAAGCCGAGGTTCGTGGGAGTTTCAGAAATGCTTCGGATATCGACGCATCGCACCGTTGATTTGTTGAAGCAGGAACTCGAGATACAACTGGGCGAACTCGAGGAAAACTGGCATTTTCAATCGCTGGAGCGCATTTTTATCGAGAACCGCATCTACCGACTGATCGAGGAAGAAGAAACCTGGGAAGGCGTGATATCGGCCATCGGCGAAGGCCTGAAACCGCACACCCAACATTTAAAGCGCGCGGTGACTGAGGAGGATATCGTCCGTCTTACCGAAATCCGCATCAAGCGCATTTCCAAATTCGACATTGACAAGGCTCAGGAAAAAATTGAGGCGCTCGAGGGCGAGATCGAGCAGGTCAAGTACGATCTCGAGCACCTGACCGATTTCGCGATTGCTTACTTCACTAAGCTCAGGGAAAAATACGGCAAGGGCCGCGAACGCCAGACTGAACTCAGGATCTTCGACGACATCGAGGCCACCAAGGTCGTGCTTCGGAACACCAAATTGTACGTTAACCGCGAGGAAGGTTTTGTCGGCACCAACCTCAAAAAGGATGAGTATGTGTGCGATTGCTCTGACATTGACGACATCATCATCTTCCTCCGTGACGGCTCAATGATGGTGAGCAAGGTTTCGGAAAAAACTTTTATCGGCAAGGATATCATCCACGTTGCGGTTTTTGACAAACACGACAAACGCACCATCTACAACATGGTCTACCGCGACGGGAAATCCGGTCCATCTTATATCAAAAGGTTCAATGTTTCGGGCGTGACGCGCGACAAACCCTATGATTTGACCAATGGGACCAAAGGTTCACAGGTGCTGTATTTCTCGGCGAACCCCAATGGCGAGGCCGAAGTGATCACGATTTTGCTGCGCCAGGTCGGGTCAATCAAAAAGCTGAAGTGGGACGTGGATTTTGCCGACGTTGCCATCAAGGGCCGTGCATCACGCGGAAATACCGTGAGCAAGTACCCGATCAAGAAAATTGAACTAAAGGAGAAGGGGATTTCGACACTCAAGCCACGTAAGATCTGGTTTGACGATACGGTCCAAAAACTCAATGCCGACGGGCGCGGCGAATTATTGGGCGAATTCAGGCCAAACGACAGGCTTTTGGTGATCACGCAGACCGGTAAGGCCCGTACGATCATTCCCGAACTTACCACGCACTTTGACCCCGACATGATTGTGCTAGAGAAGTGGATTCCGTCCAAGCCGGTCTCGGCCATTTATTTTGACGGCGAGAAGGAGCGCTATTACGTTAAACGGTTCCTGATCGAGAATGAGGCCAGGGAGGAAACCTTCATCTCCGAACATCCCAATTCTCAACTCGAGATTGTCGCCACCGATTACCGCCCGGTCGCCGAGGTGGTGTTCGCCAAGGTCAAGGGCTTCCAGAAGGAAAACCAGGTTGTTGATCTGGAGGCATTTATCTCGGTAAAGGGAATAAAGGCGCTGGGTAACCAGCTCACCACCGACAAGATCAAGCAGATCAACCTGCTTGACCCGCTGCCTTATGAACCGCCGGAAGAAGTTGTGCCTGAAGAACTTGAAGTTTCCGATGAGTCAACCGTAAGTTCCAATCCGGAGGAGTTGCCCGATATACAGGTAGATGACGAAGGACAGATCACTTTATTCTAAAAAAAAACTCCCGTAGTGGGAGTTTTTATTGAATTGTAGATATTAACGGTTTGCACGTCGTTCGGCTTTTTTCTCATCCGATTCCAGGATGGCACCCGCTCCGGCGCCAACACCCGCCCCGGCCACTCCGCCGATTACGGCTCCGGCTCCGGGATTTTTCTTGTTGATAATGGCACCTCCAACGGCTCCGACGCCGGCTCCGATAATGGCTCCTTTAGCAGCGCCGCTCAACTCCTTTTTCTTCTTGGCTGTTGTACCGGTACTTGCATTCGCGGTAGGTTCATAAGAGGCAGTCCGGTGCGAAATGGCGGCGCGCTCAACAGTTTTGCTGCTTTTGGCCGCTTGTACCGCCTTCATGGAATCAATTGACTTTTGCCTTGCCAGTTCGGCTTCCTGTTTTGCCATTTCGATTTTCATTGAGTCGATGGCAGCTTCCTTGCTGTCGTACGCATCGGCACGATCCGCAGTATCCTTGCAGGAAAAAGTGATAAGCGATATCAGCAAAATCATGGCTGTAGTTTTCATAGCTAAATAATTTATAAGTAAAAATTACTCAATTATTATGCTACAATCATGCCACTTAAAAATAGATTAACAAATTTCAGAGGCTTGGCTTTCTATCCATCTTCATGTTAAGCATCTCCACGCCCAGTGAAAATGCGATCGCGAAGTACAGATATCCCTTGGGTATTGGAGTCACGTGTGAACCGAAGAATTCGGCATTGGCAAGGTGCGCGCTCTCTGTAATGAGCATGAAACCAATAAGGATAAGGAAGGAGAGAGCCAGGATCTGAATGGACGGATGCCTGTTCACAAAATTGCCGATGGGTATGGCAAACAATAACATCACCATGACCGAGATGACCACCGCGGTAACCATGATGTAAATTGCGCCATCAATACCGTTGGTCATCCCCACGGCCGTCAATATTGAATCAAACGAAAAAACCAGGTCGATCATGATAATTTGAAAAATGACCTTGCTGAACACAGTTGTGGCAGCCTTTCCCAGGGAAGCTTCTTCCTGTCCTTTCAAGTCCACCTTTTCCCGAATTTCCTTGGTGCTCTTGTACAGCAGGAACAACCCGCCTAAAAGCAGGATCAGGCTCTGGCCGCTAATCCCTGCCTTTGCCCAACCGGCATCAAATGATATCCAGGGTTCCTTTAAAGTGATAAGCCATGTAATCCCGAACAACAGCGCGATCCGCATGAACATGGCCAGGAAAAGACCGATGCGCGTGGCTTTCTTGCGCTCGTTCTCCGGAAGTTTACCCGTGGTGATTGAGATAAAGATAATGTTGTCAATGCCAAGGACCACTTCAAGAAAGGTAAGTGTCAACAGGGCGATCCAGGTGTCCGGATTGGCAAGAAATTCCATATCAGTCTAATTTGGTTACTATTCCCTTACGGCGTTCGGCACTACCCACCATGCCGTACTCAAAAGTATAGGTTTTATCAGTGGTGGACAATATCTTTATAGAGATGGCTTTGCGCTCCTGCATGTTTTTTGGGCTGATCTTGGTTAAAACATATTCGCAATCACTAACCCAGCGTACCGTTGCCGAGTCAATCTTGCCCTCAAAGTTCTCCACTTCCAGGTTGCCGCGTCGCTCAAATTCAGTACGCATCGTTTTGCCGTCAATTTCCTGTTCAAAGACAAATTTGCCTTCGTGGAAAGTTTTGCAATCCCTTTGCTGTTCATAACACGATGCCAGTGATATAAGGGCAATGAAAGACAAAAGAGCGGGGAATATCTTCATTTCAGACGATTTTAATTTCATATTGGGCCAACAGCTGTTCAAGGTTTTGCATGGAAAAATGTGCACTTGCCAAACGGTTGCGTTCGGGATTGATATTGAAGTTCAGGGCCGATGACATATCCGCTCCTGAAAGATCAGTGTTCTCAAATATGGCCGCATCCAGATTTGAAGCTGAGAAATCGGCTGATTTTAATTTGGAATCGCTGAAATTCACGCCTTTTAACGAGCATCCGGTAAATCGCACCTGCGGCATATTCAGTCCTGCAAACCATGAATAATCAAGCGTGCAATTGTCAAAATTCGGTGAAAACAAAATGGGATTGCATGCGTCAAACCGGATCCCCAGCAACTTGCATCGTTCGAAGGATGCCTGCTGCAGTGTGGTGCCCGAGAGCGAACTCATTGACAGGTTGCTATCGATAAAAACACACTCGGTAAAAATGCAGTCGATAAATTCGGAATCTGAGAAATCGCAATCATTGAAACTGCAGCGGTCAAATTCGCGGTTTGACACGCGAATGCCCCGCATTGCCTCACGATTGAAGGCGTGATTGACGTAGAGATATTCTTCCATCAGGCGTCGGTCTGGCTGTTGACAATGCTCCTGATTCCCTTGAAAAGGAAGATGACGGCCAGGATGCAGATGATAATCCCGATTCCGATGATGGGAATGAACAGGGGATGATCAGTATTCTTGAAAGAACTGTTGATCACGGTCGGCCCGATGAAGAACATCGGCAACGCCCATGCGAGGAATTTAAAGCCGTGGTTGAGTATGGTTTTGTTGGTAGGCATTATAATACGTGTCTGTCAGGGTTATAATTGGCAACCGCACTGCGGACGCTTTTGAATTTTTGAAGCATTTGCGCGGCTTCGTCATAAGTGACGGGAATTTCGTCCATGATCATGCGCACGCCGCGGTCCACGAGCTTATTGTTGGAGAGTTGCATGTCCACCATCTTGTTTCCGCGAACGCGGCCCAAACGGATCATGGCGGTTGTCGATATCATATTGAGTACAAGTTTCTGGGCTGTTCCGGCCTTCATCCGCGAACTTCCGGTCACGAATTCGGGGCCGACGACTACCACAACGGGGAATTTTGCCGTGAGCGCCAACGGGCTTCCTTCGTTGCAGGTGATGCAGCCCGTATCAATCCCCTGCTCGTTGCATTTTTCGAGCCCGCCAATGACATACGGCGTGGTTCCCGATGCAGCAATCCCGATTACTACATCACCGTGCTTGATTCCTTGAGACTGAAGATCATTCCATGCCTGCAAGGTATTGTCCTCAGCGTTTTCGACCGCCTTGCGGATTGCGGCGTCGCCTCCGGCAATGATGCCATTGACCAAATCATGCGGCACGCCGAAAGTCGGCGGGCATTCGGAAGCATCCACAATCCCCAGCCTGCCCGATGTTCCTGCGCCAATGTAAAACAGCCGGCCGCCAGTTTCAAGCCTCTCGATCACCCGGAGCGTAAGCGCCTCTATTTGCGGGATCGCCTTTTCTACCGCATTTGGGACGGTTTTGTCCTCAGTGTTGATGCCGGAAAGCAAGTCTGCGACGGTCATCTTCTCGAGGTCGTCGTAATGAGAGGAAAGTTCGGTGGTTTTCAGGAAAGTCATAGGGTCATAAAGTCATAAAGTCGTAATTTCATAAGGTCAAATGTCGAATGTCGAATGTCGAATGTCGAATGTCGAATGTCGAATGATGCAGCTTACAAGTTACGAAAATGTTGCAGCTCCATTTTCATATTTTCAAATTTTCAAATCTTCATATTTTCATATCATCCACGCCAGACCAATCCCCGCAACGATCATCATCAGCTTCGCCAGGTTAAATTTATGCCCTTCGGTGGTTTCAAAAATGATGGTTGACGATATGTGGAACAGTACCCCGATAACAACTGCCGTAATTTCGCTGTAGTATTGGGCAAGTCCGGGAACGTGCGCCGATACCGCGGTGCCCAACGGGGTCATGATGGCAAAGGCAGCCATGAACAGGAAAATCTGAGTTTTTCCCAATCCCGCGTTCAGAAAGAAAACGGTCAAAATAATGGCGATGGGAAAGTGGTGGATAGCAATACCCAAGGCGAGATGTTGATGGTGATTCACGGGCCAACCCTCCAAAAAAGCGTGAAGGCAAAGGCTCGCGAAAAGCAGCCAGGGAATTGAGTGCATGTGCGGATGGCCGTGAACGTGGCCGTGCTCGGCGCCCTTTGAAAAAAATTCCAGAATGATTTGCAACAGGATACCCAGCATGATAAAAAGCCCGATCATGTGATTGTGCCCAATACCGTGGTAAACCTCGGGCAAGAGATGCATAACCGTGAGCGAGAGCAGGAAAGATCCGCTAAAGGCCATCAAAAGTTTTAACCGGGTACGCCGCTGGGGTTTCAGGAACAGGGCGGCTCCATAGCCCAGAAGCACCGAGAACAGTGGAAGAATATATTCCATTATTTGAACACCATGATTAGCCTGTCGCTGGTGGCAGGATTGAATTTCTTTAACCGGTAATCGCCAAAAACATCAAGAAGGCTGATGTTGGCCATCTCCATCATCTGCTCAAATTCGGCCAGATCCAACGCACGAACCTTTTCAGTAAAATGATAGTCGCGGCCGCCATCGGTAAAACGGATTTCCTTGATGATGTGATGGTCGATGACCATACGGCTGATGTTGAACTCGATCCCGTCAACTTCCTTGACTTCCTTCGGGACAAGATTTTCTATGACCTGTTGGACGTTCATGAAGTCAATAACGCCCAACCCGTATTCATTCAGGCTGTCGCGGATGGCTTTGAGGGTCTTGAGATTGTCATCATCGTCGTCAAAATAACCAAAACTGGTAAACAGATTGAAAACGGCATCGAATTGAGCCGGGAAGGGCTCGCGCATATCGTGAACCTTAAAATGAAGCGTCGAATTTTCAAACCGTGAAGCCTCGGCAATGCTGTTGACCGAAAGGTCGGCACCCGTGACGTCGTACCCCAACTCGTTAAGGTAAAGCGAATGGCGGCCTTTTCCGCAGGCGAGGTCAAGGATTTTTGAACCTTTTTCAAGATTCAGGTACTGGGTGATATTGTCCATGAAGAGCTGGGCCTCGGCGTAATCGCGATCCTTGTACAGAATGTGATAATAGGGCGTGTCAAACCACGAGGCATACCATGAGTTGGAGGTTTCGCCAGGTGTGGATTGGGTATTTGGCATGGAATATAGCTGGATTTACTGGCAAATTTAGTGTATTTTTGCTGGCGATTCCCTTTAGCTCCATGGAAAATAATTTTAAAATGACGGCCAAGACGTTCTTCGGATTTGAGGAAGTTCTGGCCCGGGAACTGCTCACCCTTGGGGCGCAGGACATCAAGCCCGGAACGCGCGTAGTTACCTTCCGGGGAGACAAGGGATTCCTGTACAAGGCCAATGTCGCCCTGCGCACGGCCCTGCGAATTTTGAAGCCGATTCACACCTTCAGGGCGGTCAATGACGATCAACTTTATCGGGGAGTCATGCAGGTGGATTGGTCGCAGCATCTCGACCCTGACGGAACCTTCGTGATCGATTCGACTGTTCATTCGGATCATTTCAAACACACGCAGTTTGTGGCGCAAAAGGCCAAGGATGCCATCGTGGACCAGTTTCGCCAAAGCACCGGCAAAAGGCCATCGGTGGACAAGGACTTCCCCAGGCTGCGCATCAACATCCACATCGACCGCGAACAAGTTACCGTTTCGCTGGATTCTTCGGGCGATTCGCTGCATCATCGCGGATACAGAACAGCAACCAATATTGCGCCCATCAACGAAGTGCTCGCCGCCGGCATGCTTTTGCTCTCCGGATGGGACGGCCAGGGAGATTTCCTGGACCCGATGTGCGGCAGCGGTACCATTTTGGCCGAAGCGGCGATGATCGCGTGCAACATTCCGGCAAACATCAACCGCCGCGAATTTGCTTTTGAAAAGTGGAAAGACTGGGACAACGAACTCTTTGACCTGATCACCGAATCGCTGCTCAAGAAGGTCCGCG
>JAEZGB010000085.1 GCA_023437485.1 Bacteroidota bacterium | reverse complement strand
GTATAAAAACAGCCATACATCGATTTTAAACCCAAAAAAAAATGTAAATTTCTACTTTCGCTTCAATTTCAATAATTTATCATGAGAAAAATTACACCAATTCTAATCGCCGCCTTAATGTCTTTCTTTGCCACACCCGCATCTGCCCAGGGATTGGTAATCAATGAAGTACTGGCCTCGAATACGTCAGTGAACGTTGACGAGGATGGCGAAAATGGCGACTGGGTGGAGCTTTTCAATAATTCCGGAACGGCGGTGAACCTTAACGGTTTCGGCCTTTCGGACGACGCCGCAAATCCACTCAAATGGGTTTTCCCAAATGTCACCATGCCTGCGAATTCATACATGCTGGTCTGGTGTTCCGATAAAGACCGCGCCGTGGCCGGGAGCCCGCTGCACACCAATTGGAAAATAAGCGCGTCGGGCGAAACCATTACGCTTTCCAATGCCTCTGGGGCAATGGTCTCGCAGGTGGAGATGCCTGCTATCGGCTCCGATATTTCCTGGGGCCGAGTTCCAAACGGCACAGGGCCGTTCATGTACATGGTGAACGTGACGCCTTCGGCACAAAACTTCTCAACCGGTTACAGCGAAATCCTGCCTCCGCCAACAATGTCTGCATCGGGCGGTTTCTACACATCGGCTTTTGACCTTACAATCTCAACCACCGTTCCGGGGGCATCGATCATTTATACGCTGGATGGATCAGAACCCATTGAGGCCAACCTTTCGGGCGGCCAGACCTACCAGTACCGCAATTCATATGCGGAACTCGCGGGGCAAGCTCCCGGTCCGATGATTACCCAGAGTTATGAAACGCTTCAATATACGGGGCCGATCAATATCGTCAACCGGACCTCGCAACCAAACAAACTGGCCGCGATTTCATCTACGCATCACCATGATCCTGACTATTTCCCTACTTCCAATATCTTCAAGGGAACCGTGGTACGCGCCAAAACTGTCAAGCCCGGCGCGCTGGACAGCCCTACCATGACCAGGACGTTTTTTGTGTCTCCCGCCGGTGCCGACGAATTTTCGCTTCCGGTGGTTTCACTTGCCATCAGCGAGGATAAACTTTTTGAATATAACGAAGGAATTTTTGTGGCCGGCGTCGACTTTGACCAATGGCGCGCTGCAAACCCAACCGTCGATGCTGATTATTACAATGCCGACGCCAACTACCGCCGCACTGGTGACCCGTCTGAAAGGCCTGCGCACCTTGAATATTTTGTCAACGGCCAGGAGGTCATAAACCAGGATATTGGCCTTCGCGTCAATGGTGGCGCAACCCGCGCCTGGCAAAGCAAATCGCTCAGGCTTGTGGCACGTGACGAGTACGGCGACGACGACTTTGATTATCAATTTTTTCAGAACGAGTCCCTCGACAAGTTCAACCGCCTGCTCCTTAGGAATTCAGGGAGTGATTTTTTCATGACGATGTACCGCGATGCGCTGGCGCAATCACTGGTTAGCGACTTTTTGGAAACCCAGGCCTACCAGCCCACCATCACTTTTGTCAATGGCGAGTATTGGGGCATATTGAACCTTCGGGAGCGGTATGACAAGTTCTACTTTGAAAATGTGTACAACATTGACGAAGACGAACTCGATTTGCTGGAAGATGCTTTGATGGTAGCCGAGGGCGATAACGACCACTGGCAGGAAATGGCCGAATTTATGGAGAACAACACCCTGGCCACGCAGTCAAATTTTGATTATATCCAGACGCAGCTTGATGTTGAGAACTTCCGCGATTACTACATTTCAAATATCTATCTTGAAAACGTTGACTGGCCGGGATGGAACACCGAGTTCTGGCGTAAGCGCACCGCATTTGACCCCAACGCTCCCTATGGGCATGACGGCCGCTGGCGCACAGCGATGAAAGATACCGATTCGGCATTTGGGGCATCGCTGGATGTAAACGATCACAATACCCTTGAATTTGCCACCGAGCCAAACGGGCCTGAATACCCAAACCCTCCTTTTGCCACACTGGTGCTGCGCTCGCTGCTTACCAATGAAGATTTCAAAATTGATTTTATAAATCGCTTCGCCGACTTGCTCAATTCATATTTAAAAGCCGAGCGCGTGATCGAGCAATCACTTGCCATGAAAAGCGTCATCCAACCGGAAATCCAGGAGCACCTGGCCCGCTGGGACGGCACAAGCTACGGCTGGTGGAATCAGAGCATCAACATTGTTCACACTTTTGCGCAGGAACGCCCTGTGTACCAAAGGGACCACATTCGCGGGAAATTTGACATTGATAGCAATATCGACGTGACGCTCAATGTTTCAGACCCGGCGCATGGCTATATCCGCATCAACACCATTGATATTGTTCCCACCACGCCCGGAATCCCCGCCGATACCTACCCGTGGACCGGAATCTATTTTTCAAACATTCCGGTCACGCTAAAAGCAGTAGCCAAGGACGGTTATGTCTTTAGCCACTGGACAGGCGCCAACACCAGTTCTCAGGAAGAGATTTCGGTTTCGTCGGCCAATGCGTTTTCAGTTACCGCGGTGTTTGTCCCTGATACAGCCCCGGCGCAAAGCGAGCCAATATATTATTGGATGATGGACAACACGATCCCGAACGATACGCCGCTTACATCGCTTAACTCGTCATTTGAAATTGGGCAATTGGACGGCGTTATCAATTACACCTCGTCATTGGTGGGATATCCGTTCACTTCCGCAAGCCCTAATTGGCGCAAGGCTTCAATGGAGCGCCGCAATAACCCGACGCCGCTCAATTACATTCCGGAAGCCAATAATAACATCCCGTTTGCCAACAGCAACATGCGCGGGTTGCAGATCACTGAGCCGTTGCACACCGGATCTAATCAGAACACCATGGTCTTTAGCTTCCCGACAACCGGTTTTGAGGATATCAAATTCGCGTTTGCGGCGGTCAATGAAGGCACCAATGCAACCGGAATCCTGATTGATTACGCGACCAACGAGGGCACGCCGGCCTGGACTTCCGCGGGAATCACGGGCACTATGCCATTGTCTTCGGCGTACCAGGTTTTCCAAACGGATTTCTCTGCAATCACCGCTGCCAACAACAACCCGAATTTCAAGATCAGGCTCAGGTTTGCGGGTACTGACATGGAAGTGGATAACGGCAACCGCATCACCTTTAACAACATTTCGGTGATGGGCACGGAACAACAGCTGTCGGTTGGCGAAAACACTTTTGCCAAAATGTTTGCCTACCCCAACCCTGCCGGTGATTTTGTCAATATTTCAGGATTGGAATCTACCGCCAACTACACCCTCCACACGTTGGACGGCCGCACGGTAAGGACAGGTGAAATCGCACAAAACGGACAGATATCACTTTCAGGAATGAGCAGTGGGATATACCTTCTGCAGGTTTCGGCTTCCGATTCAAAACAGACCATTAAGATCATCAAGAAATAACCGGCTTCCTACGGCCATTTTAAAAAGAACCATGAAAATAAAATTCGCCCTGCAACTGGCGGCACTTGCCCTGATGTTCCAGTTATCGGCAAACGCGCAAACAATCGGCATCAATGAAATCCTTTCGTCCAACAACAACGCCAATACTGATGAGGACGGCGATCACGAAGATTGGGTAGAGCTCCACAATTATGGCAGCGAAGCCGTAAACCTTGCCGGGTTTGGCCTTACCGATGACCCGGCAATTCCACACAAATGGGTATTCCCCGCGGTAACCATGCAGCCCGGAAGCTACCTGTTGATCTGGTGTTCAGACAAGGACAGGACCAATCCGGCGAATCCGCTGCATACCAATTGGAAAATCAGTGCCTCCGGTGAAATGATTACCCTGACCGATGCCGCGCAGGCCGTAGTAGATCAATCGCCTGCAGTTCAGATACCTGAAGACCTTTCCTATGGCCGCATTCCAAACGGCACCGGAAACTTTATGTTTTTTGCCGACATCACGCCCGGCGCCGCGAATGGCGATATGGGGTACTCGGAGGTGCTTCCCGAGCCGGAATTTTCGCACGAGGGCGGTTTTTACACCGGCGCTTTTACACTGACATTAACCACCAATGTTCCGGGGGCTTCCATCATTTATACCACCGACGGCTCTGAGCCCGAAGAAGCCAACATTGGCGGGGTAACCTACAATTACAAAAATTCCTATCCCGAAGACCCGGGCGATCCGTTTGGCCCCATGCTGACCCAGTCATTTGCGACGCTGCCTTATTCGGCGCCCATTGATATTGTTGACCGCACCAGTGAGCCCAATGACATTTCAATGATCTCATCGACCATGCACCTTGATCCATATTATTTGCCGGGTTTCCCAATTTTTAAGGGAACCGTGATCCGGGCCAAGGTGGTCAAGCCGGGAGCGCTGTCGGCAAAAGCCATCAGCAAGACTTATTTTGTGACGCCTGAGGGTGCCAACCGATTCTCGCTTCCGGTGGTATCGCTTTCCATCAGCGAAAATCAACTGTATGACTATGAAGACGGAATTTACGTGGCCGGCGTGGACTTTGACAACTGGCGCACGGCAAATCCCGATTTGCAACACCACGGCATCGAAAATACCGGCAACTTTTACCGCCGCGATATGGAGCACGAGCGCGAGGCGAACTTTACCTATTTTGTAAACGGCGAACAGGTGATCAATCAAAACGTGGGGATAAGGATTCACGGCGGATCATCGCGTGAGTGGCAAAACAAATCGCTCAAGATTTATGCCCGTGATCAGTACGGTGACGGCGATATGGACTACGCCTTTTTCCCGGGGCAGCCTACCAATTTTGACCGTTTGCTTTTGCGGAATTCAGGCGCTGATTTTTACGAAACGCTATTCCGCGACGCCTTTATTCACAGGTTGATCAAGAACCTAAACGTGCTTATCAAGGATTATCAGCCTACCATCACCTTTCTCAATGGCGAGTACTGGGGCATCCTTAACCTGCGCGACAAATTTGACAACAATTACTTCAAGCGGGTTTACAACATTCCCGATGGCGAGCTGGACATCACGGCCAATTATAACACGGTGGAAGAAGGCGACAACGTCCATTGGCAGGCGATGTACAATTTTGTGAGCAACAATTCGATGGCCACCCAAAGCAACTACGATTACATCACTACGCAGATGGATCCCGATAGTTTTGCCGATTATTACATTTCAAACATCTTTTTCCAGAACATTGACTGGCCGGGGAACAACGTAGCCAGATGGCGAAAAAAGGTCACCTATGACGCCAACGCGCCTTTTGGGCATGACGGAAGGTGGAGATGGCTCGCGCACGACCTTGACGCGACCTTTGCCACCCGATCACACAACATTGCGCTCAATAGCCTGGCGGCAGCTACTGCTACCAACGGCCCTTCCTGGCCAAATCCGGCGTGGTCCACACTGCTATTGAGAAAGATGCTGGAGAATCCGGATTTTAAGAATCACTTTATCAACCGTTTTGCCGACTTGCTCAACACTACCTTCCTCACTGACAGGGTGATTGGGATGATGGATGAAATGAAATCAGTGATAGAACCTGAAATGCCTGAGCAGATTGCGCGTTGGGATGCCCCAACCGCATGGGACTGGAACTCGTATTTGCAGGAGCAGGTCGATTTTGCGCAACAGCGCCCTGTGTTTCAAAGGGACCACATCCGTTCCAAATTCGAGATTGCCAACAACATTGATGTCACCGTTGACGTTTCGGATGCCGACCACGGATTTGTGAAGGTGAACACCATCGACGTAAAGAACGGTACTGACGGGATTGAGGGTAACCCATATCCATGGAGCGGAATTTACTTCTCAAATATTCCTGTTACGCTCAAAGCCGTGGCTATGGAAGGCTATGTGTTTAGTCACTGGACCGGCGTCTCAGACAGCACCGATCCCGAAATCGTGGTTACATCGGCCGAAGCTTTTTCGGCAACCGCACACTTTATACCGGATACCACGCCTGCTGAAAACGAGCCGGTCTATTTCTGGTTGATGGATAACAACATCGTCAATGACACGCCTCTTGAAAGCATTCAGGCCACCTACGAAGCTACGGGCCAGGACGCGGTTTTAAATTACGAATCATCGCTTGTGGGATATCCATTTACGTCGGCCAGCCCATTTTGGCGCAAAGCTTCCATGGAACGACGCAACGCGCCGACACCACTAAACTATATTCCGGAGGCCAACAACAACATTGCATTTGCCAATACCAACATGCGCGGAATCCAAATTAAGGAACCGCTGCACTCTGGCAGTAACCAAAATACAATGATCTTTAACCTGCCCACATTGGGCTATCGCGACATCTCATTCGCCTTTGCCGCGATGAACGAAGGGACCAACGCGACTGCAATTGCCATCGACTATTCCACAACGGCCGGCGAGCCGCAATGGACTACCGCCGGGATCGCTTCCAACATGCCGCTGACATCGGCCTATCAGGTTTTTGAAACCGATTTTACCGGCATTGACGCGGCCAACCACAATGCAAATTTCAAGGTGCGCCTGCGATTTACCGGATCGAATATGGAAGTGGACAACGGCAACAGGATCACTTTCAACAATATTTCGGCGCGCGCCACCGAGGAAGAACTTTCAGTACCATCAATCGATATTCCAGGTGTCACGGTCTATCCTAACCCGGTGGTTTCGACCATGTTTATAGACGGGCTCTCGCAGGAGGCAAATTTCTCGATTTTTGCGCTTGACGGCAGGTTGGTCAAAAAAGGTTCGGTACAGCCGGGGCAATCTATCTCCGTGGACGGACTCTCACGTGGGTTATACCTGCTCCAATTAAAGCAGGGCCAGGCCGTTCATGTTAAGAAGATCAGCAAGAAATAAGATGCTAAAATAGATTGTGAAAGGGGTGGAGTACAATCTGCCCCTTTTGGGTTTCACAAAATGTCTTAAAGAAATCCATTTATCGTTCAAAAGCATCCATATACCGACTAAAAACGAGCTTAAATGGCGCAATTGTTATCTTGTGCCTGAAAAAGAAATTGCAATGAAAAAAATTACCTTACTGCTCTTATTGGCAATCCTTTCACGCGGTTTTTCGGCAGCGGCGCAAGGTGTAGTCATCAATGAAATATTGGCCTCCAACAACTCCATAAATACTGACGAAGACGGTAGCTATGAAGACTGGGTAGAACTTTACAATACCGGATCAACATCGGTAAACCTGAATGGTTACGGCCTTTCTGATTCGCCGTCGTCGCCGTTCAAGTGGGTTTTTCCAAACGTCAGCATCGGCCCGGGCCAATACATGCTCATTTGGTGTTCCGATAAGAACCGCACGGTGCCCGGAAGCCCATTGCATACCAACTGGAAGATCAGTGCCTCCGGTGAAGAAATTACCCTGACCAATGCACAGGGATCAACCGTTGACCAATCCCCCGCCGCCGATTTGCAATCCAACCAATCATTTGGGAGGTTGCCCAACGGGACGGGGCCGTTCGTGATTTTTACCAATGTCACCCCTGCGGCACAAAACGCATCCTCGGGAACGGGCGCTGAACTATCGCCGCCGGTGTTTTCACACACAGCCGGCTTTTACACCTCATCATTCAACCTGACCATCACATCGCCTGACCCCGAAGCAACTATCATCTATACGCTGGACGGTTCCGATCCCGATATCAACAATCTTTCAGGTACAACCTATCAATACAAAAATTCCTATTCGGAACAACCCTTTCACCCTACCGGGCCATTCCTGACCCAGAGCTATACCAGCCACCAATATTCGGCGCCCATCGAAATTGCCGACAGGACTCCGCAAACCAATAAATTGTCGTGGACTTCATCAACCTATAGCTTTGACCCCAGTTACTACTTCCCAGACAACCCTGTATTTAAAGGTACGGTGGTCAAGGCCCGCGCGATAAAAGAAGGTTCGATTCCCAGTCCCATCGTGACCCGAACCTATTTTGTGCATCCACTGGGAAATGCGCGCTTTGATGTGCCGGTCATTTCGCTTTCGTTCCCTGAAACCAGTTTTTTTGACTACTACGACGGTATTTATGTGGCTGGCGTTGATTACGAT
>JAEZGB010000081.1 GCA_023437485.1 Bacteroidota bacterium | reverse complement strand
CCTGATAATAGTTATTGGCCACCGATTCAATGATCTGCTCGTCAGTGAGCTGTGCGTTGATCCGGTAAAATTCGCGCGTGGTTTTGGCTGCACGCAATCCCGTAAAGACGGCAAGGTCAAAGATGTTTTGCGTGAGCGCGACACCGCCAATCGATGACCACTTTTGGCCCAGCGTCAGTTCCTGTACCTGCCCCGGAGGCCCGCCAAAATCCTCGGCATTAATAAATGATTTTTGTATTGTGGGATTGTAGGTAAGGTTTCCATTGAGTGTAATCTGCGGAAGCGCCCTCGAACGCACCTCCTGGATCTGGTAGTCGCTGCGTTCCACGTCCAGTTGGGCTTTCTTTGCCTCGGCCTTGTTTTCGAGCGCGTAGGAAATGGCGTCCTTGAGCGTGAGCACCTGGGCCTCCTGCCCGCGAACACCTAGGGCCAAAAACACAAGGCCTATCAGGAATTTATTCATATGATGTAGAATTAGGTTTGTTTAAAATCTGGTTGAGCACCGCAAGGCCTTTGGCAGAGACAATCGCCCGCAAATGGTACTCGAGGTATTTTTCGGTCAGGTCGGCCATTGAAAACTGCTCGCGCGGGAAAACGTCATCGTCCTTGATCGCCGATCCGCCCACGTAGTAAATCCTGGTAATGAAATTCACATCGATCTCCGGCCGGTAAAGTCCCATTCCGATGCCGCGGCGAAGGTTCTCGTGCACACTGTCCTCCATTTTGCAATATTGATTGGACTTGAGCGCCTCCGAAACTTTTGGGAAATACTTGCGCAGTTGATGGAAAGGCGACGCGTTTTCATTCTTGAGCTGCCGCGTCATGAAATTCTTGATCTCGAAAATTTCCTCGATCGGGTTGAGCTCCTGCCGGCGGATGGCATCGATCCCGTTTGAAATCGTATCAAAAAGATCCATTGCGACGGCCTCCACCAGTTCATCTTTGTTGGCAAAATGCTGATAGATCGTCTTTTTTGAAATGCCCATTTCGGCAGCAATGTCGTCCATGGTGACGCTCTTGAACCCAAGGCTCAGGAACATCTCGGTGGCACGCTTTAAAATATCCTCCTTCATTTCTTCAATTTTACGGGCACAAAAGTATACCGGAAACTACAAACACAAAAATAGTTTCCGCAGTATTGACAATTTTTTAACATATGATTTGCGGTTGCCCGTGCCGATGCATTCCCGTACTTTAGCCAAAATTTTCAGCATGCAGCACTTGGAGCGGTATCATTTGGACTTTGCATCGGCGCTGGCCGAAATCATTCCGCAAAAAGAACCCACCGGGTTGTACGATCCCATCCGATACATACTCGACATTGGCGGAAAGCGCGTCCGTCCCATGCTTACCCTGATGTCGGCGGAGATTTTTGGCGCATCGGCAGAGCGTGCCATGCCGGCGGCCCTCGCGGTTGAGGTCTTTCACAACTTCTCGCTCGTGCATGACGATATCATGGACCAGGCGCCCCTTCGGCGTGGACATGAAACCGTTCACCTCAAGTGGGATCTCAATACGGCGATCCTCTCCGGCGATGCGATGCTGATCCTGGCCTATCGCCAATTTGAAAAGTATGAACCCGAGGTCTTTTGCAGCCTCGCGACCCTGTTTAGCAAGACGGCGATCGAGGTGTGCGAAGGCCAGCAGCTTGACGTTGATTTTGGCTCGCGGACCGATGTTGGTGAAGCCGATTACCTTGAAATGATCAGGTGCAAGACCGCGGTACTGTTGGGCGCAGCGCTCAAAATGGGAGCCATCGTGGCCGGAACCTCCAAAGAAAACTGCGATGCCATTTATGATTATGGTGTCAATCTGGGAATGGCCTTCCAGACGCAGGACGATTTGCTCGATGCCTTTGGAAATCCCGAAACCTTTGGCAAGCAGGTGGGAGGCGACATTCTTGAAAACAAAAAGACGTATTTGTATATCGTGGCTTCCCAACGTGCCGATAGCCATCAGCGCAAATTGCTGGACCAGTACTTTTCCACGCATGAAGGCGGCGACCAAAAGATTCAGGCCGTAAAGTCGCTTTTTGTGGAAACCGGCGCTGATAAGGCCGCAGCAGGGGCCATCCGCCGTTTTACCGACAGGGCCTTCGAAAGCATTTCCCGGATGGATATTCCAGAGCAGGCGAAAGATTTGCTGAAGCAATTTGGCGAAGATTTGATCCAACGAACCACCTGATTTATGTTCAGCGCCCCAAAATCAACTGATCATCTTTTGTCGGAGGCCAAATCGGAAAACCTCTATTTGAAACTCCTCGAGCAAATCAACAAGGATTTCAATCTGGCAAACGAACCCGTGGACTTCCCAAAAAGTACCCGTCCGGAAGAGCTTAAAATCCAGCTCCATGAGAAAATCTATAGGCTCATCTCGCACAAGTTCGCCGAGTACCTGAACCTGCTCTACATTATCGACGTAAATGAGCAACAGGTAAAGCAACTCGACGGATCGGATCTGGTATCGCTGTCAGAACAGGTTGCGTTCCTGATTTTGAAGAGAGAGTGGCAGAAGGTGTGGTTTAGGAATCGATACTAGTTGTCAGTTGTCAGTTGTCAGTCGTCAGTCATCTGGCGTTATCGATCGACTCGGTTAAAGGAAAACTGACTTATTCATGGAGTTTTCCTAAAGAGGAAGGTTTAATTATTGACTAAGTTGACAAGTGTTTCTGTGAAGCTACTGATGACTGATGACCGACGACTGACAACCTAAAAGTAAACCCTGATAAACGGCATAAACGCCTCCGAGTACACCCTTCGGTCATTGTCGTGCAGAACGTTGTAGCGAACCCCCACGGTGACGTTTTGTGCACGGTAACCCGCTCCGACAAAAAGCGCGGTATTCCAAAAGTCGTCACTAAACGAACCGCCGCCCACCAGATCATATTTTGCGTTTACGCGCATCTGTTCGAGTTCGGCCGAAAGCTGGATTTGTTCAATCGGGTTGAAGAGCGTGATAATGCTGCCCCCGTAAAGTGATGATTGGTATTGTTCCCTGACCCTGACGTAAGTGTATTGCAATCCGAGCCCCGCCGCAAAGTATTGGTTGAAGTTGTAAATGGCTCCGGGAGCGACCGTAACATCAGTGTAGCCGCTGCCAAAACTCGCGCCTAACCCGCCACCAAATTGCACCTTTTTCCAGAAATCACTTTTTTCAGATTTTTCCTGCGCGACGCAATTTGTCGACAACGCCAAAAAAAGGGTTGCAATAAAGTAAATTTTTTGATGCGGGCCTTTCATTTTCAATAGGTTTTGCCAATGCTTTCAAATGTATAAAACTATCTAAAATTAATGGCTTTGTCATTGCAATTATTGTACTTTTGCCGGACAATTTTAACAACCTTAGGTTAATACTTCGAAATGGATAGGTTTTCCTTCTTAAACGCAGCCCACACCGAATTTTTTTCCGATCTCTACGACCAGTATCTTGCCAATCCCGACAGCGTCGAACCCAGCTGGAGAAGCTTTCTTCAGGGCTTTGACTTTGGGATGGCCAATTACGGCTCGCAGGACGATGCGCCCGCGCTGAATTGTCCTGATTGTGGGATCGAAGTTGAATCAGCAGCGCAAAAAATCCACAAGGAATTCAATGTCCTCAAGTTGATTGATGCCTACCGCACGCGTGGCCACCTGTTCACCAAGACCAACCCGGTGCGCGACCGCCGAACCTATTCGCCAACGCTGGCGCTTGAAAACTACGGCCTTTCAGATGCTGATCTGGATACCGTTTTTGATGCGGCCCGCGCGATGAAACTACAGCCGTGTACGTTGCGCGAGATTGTCGGGCATCTGCACAAAATCTATTGCCAGTCTATTGGCGTTGAATATATGTATATCCGCAAGCCCGAGGTCATCCAATGGATCCAGGACAAAATCGGTTACAATGACAACCAGCCAAAATTCTCGCCCGAGCAAAAAAAGGCAATCCTAACAAAACTAAACGAAGCAGTCTCATTTGAGAACTTCCTTCATACCAAATACGTCGGGCAGAAGCGCTTTTCCCTTGAAGGCGGCGAATCGCTGATCCCGGGTCTTGACATCCTGATCGAGGCCGCGGCCGAAAAAGGCGTCGAGCAGTTCGTGATGGGTATGGCCCACCGCGGCAGGCTCAACGTGCTGGCAAACATCTTTGGAAAATCAACTCAGGATATCTTTAGCGAATTTGACGGAAAAGATTACGACGACGACGCGCTCTTTGACGGCGACGTAAAGTATCACCTGGGCCTCACGGCCGACCGCAAGACACCGTCGGGAAAGAGCATCAACATCAACCTCGCGCCAAACCCGTCGCACCTTGAAACGGTGGGAGCGGTCATCGAAGGCATCACGCGCGCCAAGCAGGACCGCTATTTCCCGGACGATTTCTCAAAGGTCCTTCCCATCGCGCTCCATGGTGACGCCGCGGTTGCAGGGCAAGGCATCGTTTATGAGATTGTACAGATGTCGCAGCTTGACGGTTACAAGACCGGAGGAACCATCCACATCGTGATCAATAATCAGGTTGGCTTTACAACCAATTATCTCGACGCAAGGTCGTCAACCTATTGTACCGATATTGCTAAAGTCACGCTTTCGCCGGTATTGCATGTAAACGCCGACGACACCGAGGCCGTAGTGCACGCAATGCTCTTCGCGCTCGATTACCGCATGACCTTTGGCGGTGACGTGTTCATCGATCTTTTGGGTTACCGCAAGTACGGCCACAACGAAGGCGACGAACCGCGCTTTACGCAACCGAAGCTTTATAAAATCATCGCCAAGCATCGGAACCCGCGTGATATTTATGCCGAGAAGCTCATCGCGCAGGGGATCATTAACGAAGGTTTTGTCAAGGAAATTGAAAATAAATACAAAGCACTGCTTGAGGAAAACCTCGAGGCCTCGCGCAAAAAGGAGAAGACCATCATCACTCCTTTCATGCAAAACGAGTGGCAGGGTTATTTTGCCGCGCATCAGGAAGATATGTTGGCGCCGGTCGATACGACTTTCTCTAAAGAGAAACTCGCCGAAATCGCGGCCGTAATCACCAAACTGCCCGAAGATAAGAAATTCATCAGCAAGATCACCAAGCTGATCAGCGACCGTAAGGCGATGTATGAGAACGACAAGCTGGACTGGGCCATGGCCGAAATGCTTGCCTACGGAACCCTGATGTCTGAGGGCTACAGTGTCCGCATCTCAGGTCAGGACGTTGAGCGCGGAACCTTCTCCCACCGCCACGCCGTGATCAAGGTTGAGGATTCGGAAGAAGAGGTTGTCCTACTTGACCAGATCAAGGATGCCACGGGCAAATTTTATATTTACAATTCACTGCTGTCAGAGTACGGCGTTGTTGGATTTGATTACGGATACGCACTCGCAAGCCCTAAAACGCTCACCATTTGGGAAGCGCAATTTGGCGATTTCTCCAACGGTGCGCAGATCATGATCGATCAGTACATTTCGGCCGCCGAAGACAAATGGAACAACCAGAACGGGTTGGTGATGTTGCTTCCGCACGGTTACGAGGGCCAGGGCGCCGAGCACTCGTCGGCACGCATGGAGCGCTATCTGCAAATGTGCGCCAATGAAAACATGTTTGTTGCCGATCCTACCACTCCGGCCAACTTTTTCCATTTGCTGCGCCGCCAGATGAAGACCAGCTTCCGCAAACCGCTAATCGTGTTCACGCCAAAGTCGCTGTTGCGGCACCCGCTTGTGGTCTCCAGCGTTGACGAGTTTGCGAACGGCAAGTTCCGCGAAACCATTGATGACTCGCAGGTTGACAAATCAAAGGTTAAAACCCTGGTGTTCTGTACGGGCAAGTTCTATTATGACCTGCTGGCCGAGCGCGAAAACAACGGCCGTGAAGATGTTGCCTTGGTGCGCATCGAGCAGCTGTTCCCGTTGCCGGTAGAGCAATTAAAAGATATCATCGCCTCCTATCCAAACGCCGACGATTACGTCTGGGCGCAGGAGGAACCAAAAAATATGGGGGCTTACAGCTACATGCTTGCGAACTTCCACGAGGTCCGCTTCCGTGTCGCGTCGTTAAAGGCCTACAGTGCCCCGGCCGCCGGAAGTTACGCGCGCGCCAAGATGCGCCACGCGGCAGCGATAGCGATGGTTTTTGACAAGGAGCTTTTTAATTAGGAGCCGGGAACCTGCCTTTGGCTATATCTTTTGCTTCGCAAAAGGATGCCGCCGCAGTCAGGGCTAGGGGATTTTCGTAAGTTTGTATATTCAGGACATCAAAAAACTATTACCATGAGTTTAGAAGTATCTAAAAATAAGGAGTGCGGCCGGTGGCTGTCAGGCTTTTAAATCGATATTTCTAAATTCCCATTCCAATCAAAAAAATATAATTTTATGATTTTAGAAATGAAGGTTCCATCGCCGGGCGAGTCGATCAAAGAAGTCGAAATTGCTACCTGGCTCGTTAAGGACGGCGATTATGTAGAAAAAGACCAGGCCATTGCCGAGGTTGATTCTGACAAGGCCACGCTCGAGCTTCCTGCCGAGGCCAGCGGCATCATTACCCTAAAAGCCGAGGAAGGTGATGCGGTAGCCGTGGGCGCTGTGGTTTGCCTTATTGACACTGATGCGGCCAAGCCGTCGGGATCAGGTGACTCCAAGCCCGCCGAGGCCAAGGCTGAAGCACCTAAGGCGGAGGCAAAAGAAGAGCCCAAAAAAGAGGAGCCTAAAAAGGAGGACCCTAAAAAGGAAGAACCTAAAAAAGAGGAGAAGAGCTACGCTGCCGGAACACCTTCGCCCGCGGCGCGCAAGATTCTCGATGAAAAAAATATCAGTCCGTCAGACCTGGCCGGAACTGGCAAAGGCGGCCGCATCACGCGTGAAGACGCCATGAACGCCAAGGTTTCAATGGGAACACCAACCGGCGGAAGCCGCGGCGAGTCACGCGCAAAACTTTCGATGTTGCGTCGCAAGGTAGCCGAGAGGCTGGTAGCGGCAAAGAATGAAACGGCGATGCTTACTACCTTCAACGAGGTAAACATGACGCCGATCAATAAAATCCGCAACGAGTACAAAGATGCCTTCAAGGCCAAACACGGCGGTCTTTCGCTGGGTTATATGTCCTTTTTCACAAAGGCCGTGACGCGTGCGCTTCAATTATTCCCTGATGTCAACTCAATGATTGATGGCCAGGAAAAAATCACATATGATTATTGCGATATTTCGGTGGCTGTATCGGGTCCAAAGGGCCTTATGGTTCCGGTGGTCCGCAATGCCGAGAACCTGTCTTTCCGTGGGATAGAATCTGAAATAAAACGTCTTGCCATTAAAGCCCGTGATGGCCAGATCACCGTTGATGACATGACCGGCGGAACCTTTACCATTTCAAACGGAGGCGTTTTCGGGTCGATGCTCTCAACGCCCATCATCAATCCACCGCAATCCGGAATCCTTGGCATGCACAACATCATCGAGCGTCCCATCGCCGTTGACGGAAAGGTGGAGATCCACCCCATGATGTACGTGGCACTTTCCTATGACCACCGCATTATCGACGGCCGCGAATCAGTCGGATTCCTGGTTGCCGTAAAGGAGGGCCTAGAGAACCCCGGCGAACTTCTCATGGATAACAATCCGAAGAAGGCGTTGGAGTTGTAGATCGAAAGTCGACCCGAGCCCGAAGGGCGAACTGTACGGAGCGATAGCGAAGTAAAAGTCGAAAGATGAAAGTCAAAAGTCGAAAGTCGAAAGACGAACGGCGCGAAACCAGGACAATTAAATGCATAATTAGATTATTATAGAAAAGAGACCATCGCTTACGGTCTCTTTTTTTTATGATAAGGTGCAAAGTTTAGGTTTCCGCAATCATACTGACGACTGATGACTTTTGTCGAATGTCGAATGTCGCATGCCGAACGGCGCAAAACCGGGGCAATAAAACGCATAATTAGATTATAATAGAAAAGAGACCCATCGCTTACGGTCTCTTTTTTTATGTATTTAGGTGAAAAGTTTCAGGTTTCCGCAATCATACTGACGACTGATGACTGACAACTGATGACTGACCACTGATGACTGACCACTGACGACTGATGACTTTTGTCGAATGTCGAATGTCGCATGTCGAATGTCGCAAAACCGGGGCAATAAAACGCATAATTAGATTATAATAGAAAAGAGACCCATCGCTTACGGTCTCTTTTTTTATGTATTTAGGTGAAAAGTTTCAGGTTTCCGCAATCATA
>JAEZGB010000042.1 GCA_023437485.1 Bacteroidota bacterium | reverse complement strand
CCGCCCGAAGGCGGCTCTTGTTATTTCCCCAAAAACGGGTAGCGGTAATCCCGCGGCGTGACAAACGTCTCCTTGATGGTGCGCGGCGAAACCCAGCGCAGCAAATTGAGCGCAGAGCCCGCCTTGTCATTGGTCCCCGAAGCGCGCGCGCCGCCAAACGGCTGCATGCCCACGACGGCACCGGTGGGCTTGTCATTGATGTAGAAATTACCCGCCGAATTCTTCAAACGGTCGGTGGCATGCGCGATGGCGTAGCGGTCCTGGCTGAAGATGGCGCCGGTAAGGGCGTATTCGGAAGTGGTGTCTACCAGTTCAAGGGTTTCGTCCCATTTGTTGTCGTCGTAAACATAGACGGCGATCACGGGGCCGAAGAGTTCGGTGCACATGATCGTGTATTTTGGGTTGGTGGTCAAAATAACCGTTGGCTCGATGAACCAACCTTTTGACTTGTCGTAGCCGCCGCCCATAATAACCTCGGCATCGCTGTCGTTTTTGGCCTGATCGATGAATTTGGCGAGCTTGTCAAAAGATCCCTCGTGGATCACGGCCGTCATAAAGTTGCCGAAGTCCTCGGGCGAACCCAGTTTAATGGATTTGACCTCTGCCTCAAGTTTCTCGCGGACATCGGCCCAAAGTGATTTTGGAATGTAGGCGCGGCTCGCAGCCGAACACTTCTGGCCCTGAAACTCGAACGCGCCGCGTACAATCCCGGCCACGACCTCGTCCACATTGGCGCTCGGGTGAGCGAGGATGAAGTCCTTACCGCCGGTTTCACCCACAATGCGCGGATAGGTTTTGTAATTGTGGATATTGGTCCCGATCTTGGCCCAAATGTCCTTGAACACGTGTGTCGAACCCGTGAAGTGCACGCCGGCAAAATCGGGGCTGGCGAGCAGCGTTTCGGTAATCATGACCGCATCGCCCATGACCACGTTAATGACACCATCGGGCAGTCCTGCCTCGCGGAAGACATCGATGATTACCTTGGCCGAATAGACCTGGCTGTCGCTCGGTTTCCAGACCACAACGTTGCCCATCATCGCGGCACTGGCAGGAAGGTTTGCGGCAATTGCGGTAAAATTGAACGGCGTGATCGCATAGACAAAGCCTTCAAGCGGTCGGTATTCCACCCGGTTCCAAACCCCTGAATCAGATTTTGGCTGGTCAGCATAGATCTGCGACATAAATTCCACGTTGTAACGCAAAAAGTCAATGAGTTCGCACGCGGCATCGATCTCGGCCTGGTAGATGGTCTTGGACTGCGCGATCATGGTCGCGGCATTGATGCGGGCACGGTAAGGCCCGGCGATGAGTTCGGCGGCTTTTAGAAAAATTGACGCGCGGTGTTCCCACGGCAGGTCTTCCCAGTTTTTCTTGGCTTTCAAAGCCTCGGCGATGGCGAGTTCCACGTGTTTTTTCTCGGCCATATGATACGTTCCCACCACGTGCTGGTGGTCGTGCGGCGCGGTCATGTTGCGCGTTTTGCCGGTGGTGATCTGCTGGTTGCCGATGTAAAGCGGAACCTCGATTTGTTCGCGCCACATTCTTTTATATTCGGTCAAAACCGCTTCCTTTTCAGGCGATCCCGGCGCGTAAGATTTCACCGGCTCGTTCACGGCCTTGGGCACATTGAAAAATCCCTTTAGCATAGTGTTGAAATTTAGAGGTGTAAAAGTACGCAATGTTTTGGAAATTTTAGGGCGTAGCGGCGCTCGTGGTTGGTGCCTCTTTAGATGTCGGGAGGGCGCCGCCGGGCTGTCCGCTTTAGCTTTTGAGACCTCGCAGGTCTTTAAGACCTGCGAGGTCTTTCAAAAGGCTGTCGCTTCCATCCCTTACGCAAGGTTTAACAAAATATGCGGTTTTCCCGCAGACACCGCTGGAGGTGCCGGGTTAACTTTAAACCTCAAAGGTTTTTGACCCGAGGCGCAGCCGAACTGTATGGAGCGAAGCGGAATAAAACCTTAGGTTGTTTTTGCCCTCTCAGCCGGTTTGCAAAATAACGCTTGAAGGCCACACTGGACATTTGCGGTTTTTCCGCAAGCGTGTTTGCACTTATTGCCGTATCTTTTATAAACCTCAAAGGTCTTCAAGACCTTTGAGGTTTTGCACCACTCCAAATTCCCGCCTCAAACGTTAAACTTCCTTAAATCCTCTCCACCACCCGCTTCTGAATTTGTAGATTTATAGGAAACCGCTTCCATGGAACCGCCGCTTTTAGCTTTCGATGACAAGGGTATTTTCTGTTACCGGGCCGGCGTGTACCTGGACCCGTGGAAACCCGTTGATAAGGCCATCATCACCCACGGGCACAGCGACCATTCGCGGTGGGGCCACAACCGCTACATCACGCACCATCTCAACGTGCCCATCATCCGGCACCGGCTGGGCGAGATTAATGTTACGGGCAAGGAGTGGGGCGAAACCTTCATGGTCAACGGTGTCAAATTCTCTTTGCACCCCGCCGGGCACATTATCGGGAGTTCGCAGGTAAGGGTAGAATACAACGGCGAAGTCTGGGTTTTTACGGGCGATTACAAAACAGAGGATGACGGCATCTCGACGCCCTACGAACCCGTCAAATGCCATTCCTACATCACCGAATGCACCTTTGGCCTTCCCGCCTTCAAATGGACGCCACAGTCCGAGGTCATGGCCGATATCAACAAATGGTGGGCAGAGAACAAGGCCAACGGGCAGACTTCGGTATTGTTTGGCTATACACTGGGTAAAGCGCAACGAGTTTTGAAATATTTGGACCCATCAATCGGGAAGATTTACACGCACGGCGCTGTCGAAAACATGACCAACGTGTTGCGGCCGATGATGGAATTCCCGCCAACCAAGATGATCACCCGCGAAACCCCAAAAGACGCCATCGCCGGAAACATCGTACTTGCCCCGCCCAGCGCCCACGGAAGCATCTGGATCAGGAAAATGGCTCCCTTTGTCACGGGAACGGCAAGCGGCTGGATGGCCTTTCGCGGTGCGCGAAGAAGGCGAGCCGTTGACCGAGGCTTTGTGCTCAGCGACCACTGCGACTGGCAGGGGCTTCTGGAAAGCATCCGGGCAACTGGCTGCGAGCGCGTGATTGCGACCCACGGCTATTCGGATATATTTTCGAGGTATTTGCGCGAATTGGGTTACGATGCCCGGACGGCCCAAACCCAGTACGAGGGCGAATCGGCCGAGATGGGCACATCGGCCACACCCGAGCCCGATGCCGAAATCGAAACGCTGGCCTCATGAGACATTTCGCCGAACTCATCCGCGAACTGGATTCGTCCAACAAGACTTCGGTCAAGGTTGAGGCGCTTACGCAATATTTTTTGACGGCCGGCGATCAGGACAAGGTTTGGACCATCGCGCTTCTTTCGCACCGTCGTCCGCCGAGGCCGGTGAACACCACATTGCTCAGACTCTGGGCCAACGAGCTCGCCGAGATTCCGCTTTGGCTTTTTGAGGAGTCCTATCACATTGTCGGGGATTTGGCAGAAACGATCGCACTTGTCATTCCAGCCTCGGAGAACCACAGCGAAAAAACACTTACCGAATTCCTCCGGGAAATGATCCTTTTAAAGAAGCTTCCGGACGAAGAAAAAAGACAATATTTACACGAGAACTGGCTGAGTCTTAACTATTATGAACGTTTTGTGTTCACCAAGCTCATTACGGGCAGTTTTCGCATCGGCGTAAGCCAAAAACTCATGACCCGGGCGCTCTCCAAGGCCACGGGCGTTGACGAGGATCTTTTGGCCTACCGGCTGATGGGCGACTGGAACCCCGATGCGATTTCCTTTAACGACCTCGTGCTCGAATCGCGCGAGAGCGACAATGCGTCGCGGCCCTATCCGTTTTATTTGGCGTATGCGGTGGAAGGCGAGATTTCGGGTCTGGGCGAAGTTCCGGACTGGAGCATCGAACACAAGTGGGACGGAATCCGTTCGCAGACGATTTTGCGCGGCGGGCAGCTTTACGTTTGGAGCCGGGGCGAGGAACTGGTCACCGATAAATATCCCGAATTCGAGGCGTTCCTAGGCCGCATTCCGGACGGAACCGTGATCGACGGTGAGATTTTGCCCTTTGCCGAAGGTAAGGTGGGAAGTTTCAACGAGCTGCAAACGCGGATCGGGCGCAAGGGCGTCTCGCAGGCGCTTTTAAAGAAAACACCGGTGATCATAAAAGCTTACGATTTGCTGGAGTGGGAGGGGCGCGATATCAGGACTGAACCGTTTGAGATCCGACGTGCTTTGCTGGAAAACCTGATCAAGGATTTGGCAGACGATACGTTGCCGATTCAGCTCAGCGAACGTGTCGAGCTAGAGAGTTGGGACGATGCCGTCCGCGAACGGGAACGGGCGCGCGAGATTTGCAGCGAAGGCCTGATGCTCAAGCGAAAGGATTCGCCGTATCTGGTCGGCCGAAAAAAAGGTGACTGGTGGAAGTGGAAACTTGACCCGCTTTCAATTGATGCGGTCTTGACCTACGCGATGCGCGGCAGCGGCCGCCGGTCAACGCTTTTTACCGATTACACCTTCGCGCTCTGGCAACCCAAGGAAGACGGTACCCGTGAGCTCGTGACTTTCGCCAAGGCTTATTCAGGCCTCACCGACGCCGAGTTTCGCATGGTGGACGATTTCATCAAAAAGAACACATTGGAGAAGTTTGGGCCGGTGCGAAGTGTTGTGCCGAAACTCGTTTTTGAAATCGGGTTCGAAGGGATATCGTTATCGTCCCGGCACAAAAGCGGTTTTGCCACTCGCTTTCCCCGAATCCTGCGCTGGCGGCACGACAAGAAGGCCGAGGATGCGGATGATGTGGAAACGTTGAGGAAATTAATTAATTAGCCAATTAGCCAATTAGCCAATTAGCCAATTAGCGAATTAGCGAATTAGCGAATGGAGATCGTAATTGTAAACAGGCATGTGTCGCAATTATGGTAATTTTAAAATGGAATGACACATTTAAATAATCGGTACATCTTCACAGCAATTCGCTAATTGGCACATTCGCTAATTCGCTAATTAACCCTTTCGCTAATTAACACATTCGCTAATTATCATGAAGCTCTTCGAAATCGCCGACTCCTGGTTCGCCACCCAACGCTGGAAGCCATTCCCGTTTCAGAAGCAAACGTGGACGGCATTTCTGCAGGGCAAAAACGGGCTATTGAACGCACCTACGGGAAGCGGGAAAACCTATGCCTTGTGGATACCGGTGGTGTTGGAGCAGATCAGGAAGAATCCCGATTACAAGACCAAATCGACGCCGGGTCTCAAGGCGATCTGGATCACGCCGCTGCGGTCGCTTTCGGTGGAGATCAAGCAGGCCGCCGAACGAATCATCACCGATTGGGGCGTTCAGATGACGGTGGGAATCCGCTCGGGCGATACCTCGGCGGGCGAGCGCGCCAGGCAAAAAGACAAGATGCCGGACCTTTTGATCACAACGCCCGAGAGTTTGATGCTTCTGCTGGCCTCCAAAGGTTACGATAAAGTTTTTAAATCCTGCACGGCCATCATCATCGACGAGTGGCATGAACTGTTGGGCACCAAGCGCGGTGTCCAGATCGAACTGGGGTTATCGCGGCTCAAGACCATCGCGCCCGAGATGCGCATCTGGGGAATTTCGGCGACTATTGGCAACCTGGAACAGGCCGTTGAGGTTTTGCTGGGCCCGAATTCCGAGGCGCTGAAGAACTCAGTAATGATCAAGGCCAATATCGACAAAAAGATCAAGGTGCTTTCCATCATCCCTGAGAAAATGGAGACCTATCCCTGGCGCGGCCATATGGGTTTGCATTTGCTCGATGAGGTCGTGCCCATCATCCGCCGAAGCCGCACCACGCTGATTTTTACCAATGTGCGATCGGCGTGCGAGATCTGGTTTCAACGCCTGCTCGAGGCCTATCCCGAATTTGCCGGTGAAATGGCGATGCACCATTCCAGCATCAGCCGCGAGACCCGGCTTTGGGTGGAGAATGCGATTCGTGAGGAACAATTAAAAGTTGTCGTCTGCACCTCGAGCCTTGATCTGGGTGTCGATTTTGCCCCCGTGGAATCCATCATCCAGGTAGGCGGGCCTAAAGGCGTCGCGCGTTTTTTGCAACGAGCGGGAAGGAGCGGGCACCAGCCGGGCAAGGAATCGGTGATTTATTTTTTGGCGACACACGCCATCGAACTCATCGAGGCATCTGCACTCAAAAAGGCGGCGAAAAAGCAGGTGGTTGAGGACCGCGTCCCGTACCTGAACAGTTGGGACGTGCTTGTCCAATATTTGAATACGCTGGCGGTTTCGGACGGATTTCATCCCGACGACATCTTCCCCGAGGTCCAATCGACATTTTGTTACCAGGCGATGACGTCCGAAAACTGGCAATGGGTCCTGAACTTCATCGTCAACGGAAGCCAGTCATTGCAGGCTTACGATGAGTACAAGAAGGTCGAGATCATGGAAGACGGGCTTTTCAAGATCACCAGGCGATCGATCGCGCTCCACCACCGGATGCAAATCGGGACCATCGTGGGCGACGCCGTTTTGAGTGTAAAATACCTGGGAGGCGGATTTATCGGTTCAATCGAGGAATGGTTCATCTCCAAACTCAGCCCCGGGGACATTTTTGTTTTTGCGGGCAAGAAACTCGAATTGTACCAAGTTAAAAACATGCAGGTGTTGGTGCGCAATGCCGAACGCGGAAAACCCACGCATCACGCTTCCTGGCTGGGCGGACGGCTGACGCTTTCGGCACAGATGAGCGAACTGCTACGGCAGGAACTTTACGCGGCGAATTCGCCCAAGCAATCACCGGAACTTAAGGCGCTCGCCGGCATTTTCAAACGCCAGCGCAAGGAGTCCATTGTTCCCGGGCCGGATGAATTTTTGATCGAAACCTTCAAGACCCGCGAGGGCTATCACGCGATCTTTTACCCGTTCGAGGGGCGCTTCGTGCACGAGGCATTGGCCAGTTTGCTCGCCTTCAGGATCAGTTTGCTTTCGCCGATCACCTTTTCGCTGGCTTATAACGATTACGGTTTCGAACTGTTGTCCGATCAGCCCATTGACATGCAATCGGTACTGGACAACGATCTTTTCGCGCCGATTCATGTTCACGACGACCTCCAGCGAAGCCTGAACGCGACCGAGATGGCCCGACGCAAATTCCGCGACATCGCCGTCATTGCCGGGCTCGTTTTTACCGGTTATCCCGGCCAGGTGATCAAAACCAAGCACTTGCAGGGGAGTTCGCAGTTGCTTTTTGAGGTGTTTCGGGATTACGAGCCGGACAATTTGCTGTTCCAGCAGGCGTATCGGGAGACCTTCGAACATCAGCTTGAGGAAGGCCGCGTGATTATGGCGCTGGAGCGCATCGGCAAACAAAACATCGTGTGGAAACAGTGCGAAAAGCCCACGCCGTTCTCGTTCCCGATCATCACCGACAGGCTTCGCGAAAAGCTTTCGAGCGAGAAATTATCTGACAGGATAAAAAAAATGACCGCCGCCTACATGAGGGAATAATGAAACGCCGAACTTTGCGTTTGCCTACCAATGACACACACCATTACAATTTGCAACGACACTTTCGTGCTCCATCCTTCGGGCGCGATATTCTGGCCATCACGAAATACGCTTATGATAGCCGATGTCCATCTGGGTAAGATCTCGCATTTCAGAAAGGCCGGTGTTGCGGTGCCGCCGGCATCAATTTTTGGCAATTTCACTCAGCTTGAAGACCTGGCCGGTTCTTTCAATCCGGGCTGCATCATTTTCCTTGGCGACTTGTTTCATAGTGATTTGAACCGCGAGTGGGAATTGTTCCGCAGTTGGGTCGATCGCGCCACTGCAGCCGTTATCCTGGTGGCGGGCAACCACGATGTCATTGCCCCCTACAAGTATGAAGAAATGGGCGTTCCGGTATTTGACGAGCTTCAGTTGGGACAATTTCTTTTAACCCACAAACCCGAAGAATCAGAAAGTTTATTTAATTTCTGCGGGCATATCCATCCTTCAATTAGGCTTCGCGGAAAAGGGCGTCAGTTTCTTACCATGCCGTGTTATTTCCATAAACCGATGCAAATGATCCTGCCGGCGTTTGGGCAGTTTACGGGAACGTATGAAATGATTCCGCGGGAGGAAGACTGCGTTTACGCGGTGACACGCGATGAGGTGATCGTTGTGTGCGGTTAATTGAGTGCGAAAGGCGCGCTGAGGCGGAAGGTGGGCACAATGACCTTAAAGTTCTTGGTAGATGTGAAATTGATCATGTTAAAATGCCCCTTCATGGCCCCGAAAGGCGATGACAACAGGCACCCCGAACTGTAACTGTGCAATTCGCCGGGTTTAAGGACGGGCTTCTTGCCGATGACACCTTCGCCATCCACAACCTCCATATCATTGAGCGAATCAAAGATTTCCCAGTGGCGCGATTGCAGTTGCACCGAATCCTTTGAGTGGTTTTCGATGGTAATCTCATAACTAAAGGCATAGTGGATCTTGTAGTTCTTGAAGTAGGTTCCTTCAAAACTGGTCATGACCGAAATCTTGATGCCGCGGGTTATCTGACTTACCATTGCCTTGAAAATTATGGCGTTGCCGTCAAATTTACAAAAATTAAAATTTTGGATGGCGGCCGAAAGTTAAAATTTATCAGTTCGTTATATCAATGGAACTCGCCACTCCTTTCCCGATCACACGGTCATAACGCGCATTGTTTTCACGGTAATAAACAATGGCGAAATAATTGTTCTCAGTTTGATAAAAATTACCGTCGATGGCGTTCGCGTAGTCAATTTTCAGCGCCTTGTCGGCCACCACATACTGGTAATTTGTAAATCCCTGCTTGATCATCAGCGCCTTCTCATATGTTCCGTTTTGGACATTGTATTCCATCTTGTTTTCAGGTAAAAGGGCGTAATTGTTAAACATCCCATTGATGTATATGTCCTTTTTGAGCTGGAATCCCGGTGCCGACAGCGTGAAGAAAACCCATGCATAATCGGCCTCCACCCCATTGTTCACCGCGTTGATGTTATTGACCAGGAAACTGCCGTTAATGTCAGGTGCGAAGGTGTATGGTGCCGATGCCCTTGCGTCATGAGTATAGAGCTGCGCCGAGTAGATTCCGTCCTTTTCTGACCGGACCCGGGCGATGAAATTATTGGCGGCCCGGATATCCTTGTTCTCGAAAAACAGGAACTCGTTGCCAGCCCAGAACTGGGTTTCGGTGTCGTAACGGTAAATCAGGTCATTGGCGATAGTATACTGCGGCTTGATATTATAGATTGCATTGTCAAAACGGCCGTTCTGCATCAGCAATACCTTGACGTTTTTAAGCGGGTTCTGAAAAATGATATTGTTGGATTTAATGGCGAAATCCAGGTTGTGCTTTTGCTCGATCATTGAAACTTCACGCGCACGCCTTACCTGAAGCGGTACCGTCACCAGGTTCTCATACAGGATAAACCGGCGCGAAAAGACCACTTGGCGCTCTTCATTCAGGATCTTGATGACATAATTGCCCGAGACGCGAAATTGTGTAAACCGGTTGGGAAAACTCAGCCTGTAGTGAGAATAAAGTTGAAGGGTGTTAAATGAATTGGTGTATTCCTGGATGCGCTGGTTGTCAAAACCGTTGAGGTATTCGGCTTTTGCCAATTGTGACGGGCGCCAGTCGTAATCACAATGAACAATTTCGTAATAGTAATTGGCCTCATTGCCGTAAAGATCGTCAAATTCAATCCTGAACGAATCGTTCAGTGAAACCAACGGTACGGCAACCTGTCCGTTTTGGACAAAGGCGACCGTTTTGATATTGAAAGGCGGCTGGACTTCCTGGACCGGTTGCGACTGCACATTCAGGAAAAGCAGCAGCAACGCCAGGCGGAATAGATTTTTGGCCATCTGAAATTTTTCTGGAAAGGTAAATATAGCAATTTATGCGGGCTTGAAGCACACCGGGATGATCTCGCCGGGCGCAAGCGCGTGCCGCTTCACAAGTTTCGGGCCAAGCTTTGAGGTGTAATCCACTTCAGACACATCAAAGCCCACATCGCGAAGCCGTTGGAAGTAATCGCGACCATAAACCCGAACGTGGTCGTACTGGCCAAAAATCTCGGCGCGTTGTTTTTTATCGGTGATGGAATCGTCTTCAAAAGTGGTTTCACGCGATAGGTCCTGCGGAACCTGGAATACCCCCATTCCGCCGGGTTTCATCACGCGATAGAGCTCTTGCATCGCCTTTTTGTCCTCGGGAATGTGTTCCAGCACGTGATTGCAGAGGATGACGTCAAAAGTGTCAGATGCAAAGGGCAGGTTGCAGATGTCGGCCTTGACATCGGCAATGGGCGAAAGCAGGTCAGTGGTGGTGTAGTCCAGGTTTTTCATTTTGCGGAAACGCTTCAAAAAAGCCTGTTCCGGAGCAAAGTGCAGCACTTTTTTGGGTGCCGAGAAAAAGTCGGTTTCGTTCTTCAGGTACAGCCAAAGCAACCGATGCCTTTCCAGCGAAAGCGTGCCGGGCGCCAACACATTGCTGCGTTGCTTGCCGTAGCCGTAGGGCAGAAAAGCGCGGTAGGACTTGCCGTCGATGGGATCGGTGAAATTTTTTCCGCGCAGCGCGAGGTCCAAAAGCGGCCGCACGACATAGCTGAGGCGAATCAGGATTGGCCTCGGAACGGCATTAAGTATGAACCTGAAGATTTTTTTCACAACACCAGCGGCGTTTGCCTGAATTCGTCTTCCTCGCTGGATTCGATGCCAAGCGCCTTGTAAATGTAGCCGAAGGTCGACAACAGTTCGGGTTTGCCGTTAACCAATGCCACGTTGTGTTCAAAATGCGCCGAGGGTTTCCCGTCGGCCGTCACGATGGTCCAGCCGTCCTTGAGGTGCCTGATGTTTTTGGTTCCCATATTGATCATCGGTTCAATGGCGATTACCATCCCCTCGATAAAGAGTTTGCCGCGCCCGCGCTTGCCATAGTTGGGAACTTCGGGCTCCTCGTGCATCTTCCGGCCCAGGCCGTGGCCCACAAGCTCGCGCACAACGCCATAACCGTGGCCTTCAGTATAGGTCTGGATGGCATTGGCCACATCGCCCACGCGGTTGCCGATGCGGAATTGGCGGATGCCGATGTAAAGCGATTCCTTGGTCACATCGAGCAATTTCTGTGTTTCGGGTTTGATTTCGCCGATGGCAAAAGTATAGGCGTGGTCGCCGTAAAACCCGTTCTTGAGCGCACCGCAATCCACCGCAACGATGTCGCCTTCCTCAATGGGACGGTGCGTGGGCAAGCCGTGGACGACCTGTTCATTGACGCTGGTGAGCAAAGTTGAGGGACATCCGTACAGGCCCAAGAAACCGGGCTCGGCACCGTGGTCACGGATAAAGGTCTCGGCGAGCTTGTCGAGTTCCCAGGTGGTGACCCCGGGCTTTATTTCAGATGCGATCATGCCGAGGGTCTTGGAGACAATCAGGGCGCTTTGGCGCATCAATTCTATTTCCTCGGCGGTTTTTACAATTATCATAGCAGAATTAAAGCGCAAAACTACAAAATTCCGGCGTATGAGATTTGTCATGCAGCCTTTCGGCAGAGCTTGCTTAATTTTGTAAAAAAATAATGCCATGGGAAAATATGTAACTGCCGCCGAAGCCGTAAAATGTGTAAAATCAGGTGACCGCGTCTATGTCCAGGCCGCTGCTGCTGCGCCTTCAATTCTAACGGCTGCCCTGACCGAAAGGGCCTCGGAACTGCGAAATGTCGAGATCTGCCACCTCCATACTGAAGGCCCGGCGCCGTATGCAAACCCCGACCTTGCCGAAAGTTTCCACGTAAATTCTTTCTTTATCGGGAAAAATGTCCGCCATACGCTCGCGGCCGGAAATGGCTCCTATACCCCCGTGTTCTTGAGCGAACTTCCGCATCTGTTCCGCAAACGCGTTGTGGTGCCTGATGTGGTTTTCATCCATGTTTCACCGCCCGACGCGCATGGATATTGTTCCCTGGGCGTATCAATTGAAGCGACCAAGGCAGCCATCGAGGTTGCCCGAACTGTAGTGGCCCAGGTCAATCCACGGATGCCGAGGACTTTTGGTGATGCATCCTTGCATGAACGTGAGATTGATTTCATGGTCCAGGCCGACGTGGCCATCCACGGACACGGAGTGGTGCCGATTTCGGCCGAAGAAGAAAAAATCGGGAGCTTTATCGCCGAATTGATCGAGGACGGTTCCACTTTGCAAATGGGTATAGGCAATATCCCTAATGCGGCGCTGGCCAAACTCGGCAACCACAAAAACCTTGGCCTGCACACTGAGATGTTCTCTGACGGGGTCCTTCCGCTTATCCGGTCAGGCGTGGTGGACTGCAGCCAGAAAGCAGTGGCCCGCGGGCGTGCTCTTGCAACTTTCCTGATTGGCTCGCAGGAACTTTATGATTTTGTCGATGACAACCCGTTTGTTGAACTGCGTGAATCTTCTTTTGTCAATGACACGGCCGTGATCAGGCGCAACCCGAAGATGGTTGCCATCAATTCGGCCATTGAGGTTGACGTCACCGGGCAGGTTTGCGCCGATTCGATTGGGCCCAGGATGTATTCGGGAGTTGGCGGGCAGATGGATTTTATCCGCGGAGCGTCGCTTTCACCGGGCGGAAAGGCGATCATCGCGTTGCCATCGGTCACAAAACGAGGCGAAAGCCGGATCGTTCCATTTTTGAAACAAGGCGCCGGCGTGGTCACCACACGGTCGCATGTGCAATATATCATCACCGAGTACGGCGTGGCCAATCTTTATGGTAAGACGCTTCGGCAACGGCTTGATGAAATGGTCAGGGTAGCGCACCCCGATCACCGCGAACAAATTGCGCGGTCATACCGGGATTACTGTAAATCCTGCTGATGCGAAAGCGGTTCGTGAAGTAGCGAGTTTCGGGTCATGGCCAGGGGTTTGTCAACGCCCATCAATTCCAGGATCGTAGGGGCAACATCGCCCAGGATACCATCGTGGATTTCGTGCAGTTCCGGATCGATCAGAATTACAGGTACCGGATTGGTGGTGTGTGCGGTGTTTGGTGAGCCGTCAGGATTGAGCATCGTGTCGCAATTTCCGTGGTCGGCGATCAGGATGGTGGTGTAGCCGTTTTTAAGCGCTGTCGAAACCACTTCTGAGACACATCGGTCAACGGCTTCACATGCTTTGATAGCGGCCTCCATCACGCCGGTGTGGCCCACCATATCGCCGTTGGCAAAGTTCAGGCACACAAAGTCCACTGCGCGTTTTTCCAGTACTGCCACCAGTTGTTCGGCGATGCTGAAAGCGCTCATTTCGGGCTGAAGGTCATAGGTCGGGACCTTGGGCGAAGGGCAAAGGATGCGCTGCTCGCCCTCAAAAGGTTTTTCGCGCCCACCCGAAAAGAAAAACGTCACGTGCGGGTATTTCTCGGTCTCGGCGATGCGAAGCTGCGTTTTTCCGGCACTTTCCAACACCTCGCCAAGCGTTTCGGTGATGTTGTCCTTGTCATAAATCACGTGGATTCCTTCAAAGGTATCGTCGTAATTGGTCATCGTGACAAAGTACAGGGGCAATTTGTGCATCCCGAACTCATGCATGTCTTTTTGGGTCAGAACCTCTGTGAGCTGGCGGCCGCGGTCAGTCCGGAAATTGAAAAATACGACAACATCACCGTGATTGATCCGCGCAATGGGGGCGCCGTTTTCGGCAGTCATGCAAATCGGGAGGATAAATTCGTCGGTAAGGCCATCGGCATAACTTTGCGACACGGCTTGCAACGCGTCATTTGTGTGGGTTCCGACGCCGTTCACCAGCAAATCATACGCAGTCTTGACACGTTCCCAACGCCGGTCGCGGTCCATGGCGTAATATCGGCCCACAACCGAAGCAAGTTTCCCGCATGAATGCTGCATGTGGTTGAGCAGGTCACTGAGATGGCCGGCCCCTGATTTTGGGTCGACGTCCCGGCCGTCGGTAAAGGCGTGTACAAACACATCATCTAAACCACTTTCACGGGCAGCGTCAAGCAAACCTTTCAGGTGTTCAATATGGGAATGAACCCCGCCGTTTGAAACCAGTCCCAGGAAATGCACGGGCTTTTGGTTTGATTTGGCGTATTCAAAAGCATCGGCAAGCGCTTTCTCGCGGTGTAACGTCTGGTTTGAAACAGCCAGGTTGATTTTGGCCAGGTCCTGGTAAATGACCCGTCCTGCGCCCAGGTTCATATGCCCCACTTCGGAGTTGCCCATTTGGCCTTCTGGCAGCCCGACGTTCAGCCCGTCGGTGCGCAGTGTGGCGTGCGGAAATTTTTGGTAAAGGCTGTCGATGAAGGGAGTATGGGCCTGGTCAATGGCCGATACATTCGGGTCCGGGGACAATCCCCATCCGTCGAGGATCATCAGGATGACTTTCTTGTTCATAATCGGGAAAATGCGAAATTACGGTTTTCGCCAGTTCCTGATCCGGTTATAATCCAAAAAGTATCTTACGCTGATTGAAAAAATGTGGTTGAGGTTGTCCCGGAAGAGGCCCTGGAAATTGGTCCCGATGTCTTTGTTGATCTCGCGCAACAGGGTCCCTGAGTTGTTTCGGTACATCATCGAGATCTGGCTTCCGGGCGCAAACCACCACGAATATCCAAAGTCCAGGTTCCAGGTGTTGAAGTTGGAATTGGCATTTTCAGTATAAACCGCGGGCTCCAGGTAGCCATCATCAGTGAGCGTGAAAAACTCCCGGTTTTCAGCATATGACCAGTAATACCGTGCGCTCAGGTTTAGCGTCATATCTTTATTGATGGCATATTTGCCTCCTGTCGAAATGGAGTAGGTGGTTCGGTTCCGTTTTGTGAAATAAATGTCAAAGGGAGTTTCATCATCTGTATAAGTATCGTCAATATAACCCACATTGTTGTTTTGCCGGGAAAAACTCATTGACAGGTTTCCGGTAATCCGGTCAGTAAAACGGTAACGCGGCTCCAGGTAAAGGCTCCAGGTTTCGCGGTTCTTTTCATCGGTCAAGGAAAAGGACGGCTGGATGTCCAGTGCGAATTTCCGGTTGTAGTTTGACGAAAAATAAAGATAACCGCCATATCCGCGCGGGAAATAGACATATCGCCCATCAAAGCGCGGTTCATAAAAATCATAGGTTTCAAAGGGGCGGGCGTTGAGGCCAAAACCATAATAATCATTTTTTTTGTCAGTGGCGCTAAAGCTGTAATTAAGGGTTCCCTGCTGGATCCTGCCGGTGATATTGTCAAACTCCGAATAGATACTGAAAGAACTGCTCAGCGTATTGAAGGTTTTGGTCGGATTGAGTATCCGATAGGAAATGTTTCCCTGCAAAGCGTGGTAATGCGTGTAGAAGTTGATTCCCAGGTCATTGATGTCGTAATTGCGAGATACATAAGTTCCGGCAACGCTGTAGCGGAATTTCCCGCTGGTTTCGGCAAAGGAAAATGAACTGCTGAAGCCGTCGTAGTCATCCAGGTCAGCGAACTCATTGACATAACTGTATTTGAAATTTCCCGAAAAATTATAGGTGTTTGCCTTGGTATTCAGGTCCCAAATCAGCGCCGAAACATTGGCGTCGCGAAAGTTGCCCTCACGGGTTACATTGGTATTGACAAGGCTCACCGATGAATTCTGATTGAATCGCTGGTCAAAAACCAATACGTTGTAATTGGCGAGCGGCTCCACAAGCACCTCAGTGGTTTGGCCGGTTGAAATTTGTCTGACCGAAGCATAAGTTTTTTCAGTCACTGCGTTCAGGACGCCGATTCCAAGGCCGCTTCCGGTCCTGCCCGAAACCTTTAACGCGTTTAGCAGATCCACCACCTGTGGATTGGTGACCACAAAGTCCGGATCGGGGTTGCTGGCAAAAAGAGCGGGGCTTCCGCCGATTCGCCGGGAATACAACAAGTTTCCTTTGTTGAAAAGGTCAGTGCCTTCAGTAAAAAACGGGCGGTTCTCATTGAATTGCTGTTCAAACGGCCCCAGGTTCAGTTCTACGTTGTCATAACGGGTCTGCCCGAAGTCAGGGACCAGGATTGCGTCAAGCGTAAATGAATCGTTGATCCCGTATTTGATATCCATTCCACCCTTAAAAGTGTGTTTCTGGTTGTCGTTTGACGGATCATAATAATAGGATGAATAGGGAATCAGGAACAACCGCACGGGAGGTTTGATGTTCGCGATCCCGGTAAGCTCACCGGTTTGGGTCAACTCGGCGCCGATGGCCGTGTCGATGCGGTTCCAGGTGTATTGCTGGCGGTCGCGACGGAACTCACGATACAAATTAAGCCCCCAGGTTTGCTGTTCGGATTCAGAAAAACGAAGCGCCGCATACGGTATTTTCATTTCCACAACCCATCCAAAATCGGTCAATTTGACATCGCTGCTCCAAATGGCATCCCAGGTAAAATCTTCGCCAAAAGCCTCGGTTGCCACGCAGTCCATCTGCACGCCCGCCGCGCTTACAAAAAACCTGAAGTCCTGCTGCCCGTCATTGAATCCATTGATAAAAATGCCAAAATGTTCGGCCGACCCGTTCACGTCGCGCTGGGTCATTTCCTTCAGGATAAGCGAGGGATCTTCATCAAACATCACCGCGCCAACATAAATTGCGTTGTCGTCGTAAAGGATCCTGACCTCGGTCCGGCGGCTTTCCGCGGCGGGTTTTCCATTGTCAGGGGCATACATGATAAAATCTGTGGCTATTTCTGAATCGGCCCAAACGGCTTCATTGAGATTGCCGTCAATGTGAATATTTTCGCCTATTCGCAATGCTGAAACTGATTTTTTTTGTGCCGTGGCAAAGATGCCCGTTAACAGCAATAATAAGCACGCATAAAGGGATTTAGGCATAGGGGGTGCAGTTCGTCGGACAAATGTAAAAATTTAATCGGTTGTGGCAACTGCGCAATATTTGTTATATGTTTCCGTTAGTGTGTTACAAGATTTCGCAACGTAATAATTCTGGCACTCAATTTGTTACAACGTGCCAGATTGCGCTGAAAAAGCTTTTTTCCGGCGTAAATTTTTTACCATGCCCTTGCACGGCTACGTGAAATCACTATTTTTGAAAGCCCAAATCAATAATTTAAACCTAAGCAGTTCAATGATTTACAAGATTCTTCCCCTGATCGCATTTTTTTTGATGTCCCTTACTTCCAACGAGAACGAAACCAGGATTTCCGCTCCGGAAAAACTTGTCGTTCCAACCGAGTTGGATTTTGAAACCAAAGCATTATCGGTATACAATAGCCTTCACGGAGCCGCCGGGGTTTCAATGCCCGCGCAGGAAACGTTCAGCAAGGCGCTCCGCGGATTTTATTCCCTTAAGGAAAAAGGTATTGTTAAGCGCGATATCCTGACCCTAGTTGATTTTTCACTTTCGTCAAACAAAAAGCGGATGTGGGTCATTGATCTTGCCACCAATACCGTGCTTTATCAGTCATTGGTGGCCCATGGCAGGAACACCGGAAATGAATTTGCAAAAGCATTTTCAAACAAAGACCAGTCTTATCAAAGCAGCCTTGGTTTTTACGTGACCGGAGAAATTTATACAGGAAAGCACGGACTTTCACTGAGGCTTGACGGCATCGAGCGCGGGATCAATGACAATGCGCGCCGCCGGGCGGTGGTGATGCACGGAGCCGATTATGTTTCGGAAGCTTTTATCCGCAATAACTCAAGGCTTGGAAGGAGTTTGGGATGCCCTGCCGTTCCCCGTGAGTTGGCAAAGCCCATTATCTCCACCATTAAAGACAAGTCATTGCTGTTCATTTATCATCCGTCACAAAAGGAATCAAAGATATTGTCTTAATGGTCCTGCGGAAATTTTTTGAACATGATATAGTGCGGACCGACATCGGTGACTTCAAATTCAGTTCCTGAGATTTCATAACCCATTTTTTTGTAGAAAGGCACTGCAGCTACCCTTGCGTTGAACCAAAGGATGCTGAAGTGCTTTTCTTTTGCGTACCGTTCGGCTTCGCGCAACAGCAAGGCGCCAATCCCGGTTCCCTGCCATTTGGGCAAGACGGCCATCCCTCGCATTTGCAGTTGATTTTCCTCGGGAAATGCATTGGAGTTGACCGGGAATACTGAGGCTGTCCCCAGTAAATGATCATCCTCAAAAGCACCAAAGTGCTTCGCGAATGGCAAATCGTCACCTTCAAAAACGCAGGTTTCGCGAGGACGGCCCGGCCGCAGTACTTCGTGACGGATATCGTGGGTTTGTTTTGATGGTATTTCCCTGATGATCATGCTATTGATTTTTATCCGATGAATTTACAGTTGAATGCTTTGATATTTTGAAAAAAATTTTGTGCGCGATAAACAATTATTTTATATTTGCACTCGCAATGCGGAAGTAGCTCAGTTGGTAGAGCTCCAGCCTTCCAAGCTGGTTGTCGCGAGTTCGAGCCTCGTCTTCCGCTCAAAAGCCTTTACGAAAGTTAGGGCTTTTTTTATTCACGCAGTTACCGCAGTAAAGGATACCTGACAGCCACTGGCTGTCCTCCTCTTAATCTCAAATGCTCAAAAGCCTTAACGAAAGTTAGGGCTTTTTTTATTCACGCAGTTACCGCAGTAAAGGATACCTGAGCTACAGGCTGTCCATTTTAATTTCAAATGCTCTGAGTCTTAATGAACGTTAGATTGGCGCTGTGTTCAGTTGGGCTGCGTCCCCGAGTATCATTAATCAATCCTTATAGAAACCCCGGGTTCCAATTCCACAGGATCCATTTCCTGCCTGAACAAACGTGCCGTCAGGGAGCCCCTGAGGATGATATCATCATCATGTTGCTCGAGCCAGCTCCCCTCTCTCAATCCCAGGACCGGAGTGGAATTGAAGGCGTGGAATTCGCGGATGCGGGTTTCGCGGGTCTCGCCCATGTGAACAGATTGCGGATCCGGATCCTGGTAGTGCGGGTTGAGGTTAAACGGCAATAAACCCAAAGTTTTGAACGAAGGCGGGTAAACAATAGGCATGTCATTGGTGGTTTGCATGGTTTGACCGGCAATATTGCTTCCGGCACTACTGCCCATATACGGGATTCCTTCCTTTACGGCTTCGGCCATCGCGTCCATGAGTTCCTTGCGATGCAGCATATCGGTAAGCAAAAAAGTATTTCCCCCGCCGGTAAAAAATCCTTCGGCTTCCAATACGGCTTTTCGGGGGTTATCGTACTCGTGGATTCCCCGGAGCCGAATCCCCAAAGCCCCAAACGCTTCGCGTGCCTTTTGCGTGTACGCCTCATGAGTGATGCCGCCCGGCCGTGCATATGGAATAAAAGTCACGGTCCGCCCGCTGAAAAGTTCTTTAATCGGGTTTGAGAGATACTCCAGGTATTTACCACCGTGAAGGGTTGAAGTGCTTGCAATGAGGAGCCGCATGGTTTTTCTTTCAAATGTAAAACATAGCTTTAAAGCCACTTTCGGATTAACAAAAATTTACGCCTGCGTTTACATTTTATTGGCAGGGCCCTCCCTACTTTTACCGCAATTCCCTACATATGAAGCGATTATTACTCCTGTTGTTTCCCGTCTTTATTATTGCCCAACCGCGGACCAATCTCCACGGAAAAGTCACGGCTAACCTTACCAATCTGGAGGGAATTGATGTGGTCAATATCCAGGCCGGCGAATCAGTAACCACGCGTGACGGCGGTTATTTTGACATCCAGGCCCGGGTGGGAGATACGCTGATGTTTTCGGCGGTCCAATTTCACGGGAAAAGGCTGGCAGTCCCAGCCGAAGCGTTTTCCCGTTCCGTTTGGTTCGTTCGGCTTGAGGGCGCGATCAATGAGCTTGAAGAAGTCAGGATCCAGCGCTATAACAGTATTTCGGCCGAGGCATTGGGCATTATTCCCCGAGGGGTTAAATCTTATACGCCCGCCGAGCGCAAACTGAGAACGGCCTCGGGAATGGGAGGTATTGGCCCCTTTGCGACGCTTGACCCGCTGATCAACTGGATCACCGGCCGTACCACAATGCTCAAGAAAGAAGTGAATGTTGAACGGCGGGAAATGCTCAAAACCAAATTGGCTGACATGTATGACCCCGAGTATTTCGTCAAGAGATTGCTAATACCGGAGATGTATGTAGAGGATTTCCTTAATTATATCAGTGCCGACGTCACGCTCTCCAATGCAGTCAAAGCCAAAAACCGAAACCTTACATCGTTTCTGCTAAGCGAACTCGCCGAAGAGTACAAAAAGGTAATGGCGGCCTCTCGCTGATATTGATTCTGTTTTGTTATTTTTACGAAATGAAGATCCGGTTTAGCATCGTCCTTTTATTGTGCGTTTTTGCCACGAGCGCTTTTCAGGCACACAAATTTTACGTGGCCATTTTCCAAGTAAACTTCGCTCAGGAAAAGAAAATGCTGCAAATTACCTCCCGGGTTTTTATCGATGACCTGAATGACGTGCTCGAACTCAAGTACAAGGTCAAAGGCCAATTTGGCGAGCCACGGCAATCGGTGAGCGATGAGCAATTGCTCGAACAGTATTTTGCGGACAACCTCAAGGTTTGGATCAACGGCAAGCCTGCCACGCTGAATTACAAAAGTTGCGAGATCGAAAATAACGTACTGATCTCATACTTCAGCGTGCCGGGAATCAACAAAATTAAAACCCTTGAAATCAGCAATAAGATCCTTACCGATCTTGTAACGGAACAACAAAATATCATACAAACGTCCATCAACGGCAAAAAGGCCAGCCAGTTGCTCACTGCGGGCAATGACCGGGTCAAATTATCCTATTAAAACCATGAAAAACCTATTTACGCTCCTGTTCCTGGCCACGTTGCAGATGACGGCCCAACAAAGCCCGGAAAAACAATCGGAGCCCAATCCCGACAAGTTCAAGCAGATGTATGATTTGATGGCCACGCCCAATATGTACAGGACGGCCTCAGGTGCGCCCGGCCCGGAATATTACCAGCAGCAGGCCGATTACAAAATGGACATCGAACTTGACGACAGGCAGGCGCGATTGTATGGAACCCAAACCGTCACGTATTACAACAATGCCAAGGAACCGCTGGAATACCTTTGGGTACAGCTGGACCAGAACCGCCGGGCGCGCACCTCAAAATCCCCGTTGGTGGAAAACAGCTTCGCCGATCCTGCCATTTCAGCCGGAGGTTTTGCCAAAAAATACATGGCCGAATCCTTTGACGGCGGGTTCAAGATTGACTATGTCCGCGACGCCGCGGGCAAACCGCTTTCGCATACGGTAAATGAAACGATGATGCGGATCAATTTGGACAAACCGCTCAAACACGGTGAGAAGTTTGTCTTTTCGATCAAGTGGTGGTACAATATCAACAATTATCAGATTGACGGCGGCCGGTCAGGCTATGAGCAATTTCCCGACGGTAACCGTTTGTACGTCATCGCTCAGTTTTATCCGCGGATGGCGGTTTACAATGATGTCGAAGGCTGGCAGAACATGCAGTTTTGGGGAAGCGGCGAATTTGCGCTGCCCTTTGGAAATTTTGAGGTGAACATCACCGTTCCCGCCGATCATTTCCTGGACGCGACGGGAGTTTTGCAAAACCGCGATGAGGTTTTCACGCCCGAGCAGCTCAGGCGCTACAAACAGGCCGAAAAAACGTATGACAAGCCGGTGCTCATAGTTACGCAGGCCGAGGCCGAGGCTGCTGAAAAAAGCTTTTCGACAAAAAAGAAAACCTGGAAATTCAAGGCCGAGAATGTCCGCGACTTTGGAATTTCGACCTCGCGCAAATTCATTTGTGATGCGATGGCGGTGAAACTCAGCAGTAAGGACGTCATGGCTGTTTCGCTTTATCCAAAGGAAGGCAACCCGCTATGGGAAGAGTATTCTACCAGGATCGTGGCGCATACTTTAAAAACCTATTCCAAATATACGTTTGATTATCCTTACCCAAAAGCGATCTCGGTTAACGCTGAAGACCAGGGAATGGAGTACCCGATGATTTGTTGGAATTTCGGGCGGCCTGACCCGGTCACCAAGATCACATCTGACCGTACCAAATACGGAATGCTGGGCGTGATCATCCATGAGGTGGGCCACAACTGGTTTCCGATGATCGTCAATTCGGACGAGCGGCAATGGACCTGGATGGACGAAGGGCTGAATACTTACCTGGAATATATTACTGAAATTGAATGGGAGCCCACTTTTCCGGTTGACCGCGGCCCGGCAAGATTGATCGTGCCGTATATGGCGGGGTCACAGGCGGGGCTGGAGCCGATCATGACCAACTCGGAAGCCATCCGTCAATTTGGCAACAACGCCTACGGAAAACCCGCAACCGCGCTCAATATCCTGCGCGAAACCATCATGGGCCGCGAGCTTTTTGATCACGCGTTCAAGACTTACGCAAACCGTTGGAAGTTCAAGCACCCCACGCCCGAGGATTTCTTCAGGACGATGGAAGATGCATCGGCGGTTGACCTTGACTGGTTTTGGCGCGGTTGGTTTTTTACCACTGATAATGTCGATATCGGGATTAAGGAAGTCAAGCGCTATTTTGTAAGTGCCGAGGCCCCGAAAGACACAAAGCCACTTCAGCCGTCCCGTAGGCGCCGCCAGGTCCAGGCAGGTCCAATGGTGTATATGGTTCCGGAAAGCAATGACATGAAGCCAGAGGCAAAAAAAGCCTTCAACCGGGCCGATATCAAGCCGTTTGATGAATATATAGCACAGAACTTCACGGCCGAGGAACGTGCAAAACTTAAAAATCCAAAACATTTTTATCAGGTCACTTTTGACAAGCCCGGCGGACTGGTGATGCCCATCATCATTGAATTAACCTTTACCGATGGCACCACTGAGGAGCATCGGTTCCCCGCGCAGATTTGGCGCAAGAACGACAAGCAGGTAACCCGCGTTTTTGCAACTGAAAAGGAAGTGGCAAAGTTCACGCTTGACCCAAAACTGGAAACCGCCGACGTGGATACGACCAATAATTCATGGCCAAGGCAGGAAGTCAAATCCAAGTTTGACTAAGAATTATTTGTTAAGCCATTCAGGCAAAGCCGGCAACTTTGTAACTTTGCCGGGCAAAAGCGTTTAATATGTTTGGGATTGGCGGCGGAGAATTATTATTCATCATTTTTATTGTCCTGATGTTTTTTGGGTCAGATAAGATTCCCGAGATTGCCCGTGCTTTGGGTAAGGGAATGGCCCAATTGCGCAATGCGACCAATGAGATCAAGAATGAAATCCGGACCGGAGCCGCTGAGGCGGGTTTGGACCGCAATACGCTAACGGGTGGGATATCGGATGAGATTGCCAAGGCGAAGGAGAGCTTTACCACGATGGTCAATGAAAGCAACGAAGCAGCCAATGTAGACCAGGTACTCAACCCTGCACCACCGGAAAGCGAACCGTTTATTGACTCCATTGAAAATCAGCCCGACGGGCCCATAAAAAGACAACGTTAATGCTGGAACGCGCATTGAAGATGGACCAGGAAATGTTCCTGTGGCTTAATTCACTTGGTTCTGAATCCTGGGATTGGTTCTGGCTCTTTATCACCCGTCAATTCAACTGGGTGCCACTATTTGCAATCATCCTGTACCTGTTGATAAAACATTTGGGGTGGCGGCACGTGATTCTGATTTGCGTTTTGGTTGCGGCACTGCTCACCATCACGGATCAGTCCACCAACCTGGTCAAGCACTTTTTCCAACGTGCGCGCCCGGTAAACAATCCTGAGTTTGAGGGGCTGATGCGCATCGTGCAAAGCCGTAAATCATACAGTTTCTTTTCAGGCCACGCGTCCAATTCAATGGCAGGTGCCATGTTTCTTTTCCTGATCCTGCGGCCGTATATTAAGTACATGGGATTCATATTTATCTGGCCGTTTATTTTCGCCTACAGCCGGATATACCTTGGATTGCATTACCCGTCCGATATTATTTGCGGCTACGGATGGGGCGCTTTGATGGCGCTTTTGATGTGGCAGGCTTACCGCAAACTGCGCGACCACTTCTTCCCTAAACAAAAGGGCATGTTAGATAACCCGGGTAACATTTAGCCCGTCGCGGATGGGAAGCAGCACCGTTTCTACGCGGGGATCGCTGGCCAGCCGTTGGTTGTAGGCGATCAGAGCCGAAGTACTCCTGTCATTTGCCTCTTCATTTAGTACTTTTCCGCTCCACAGCACATTGTCAGAAAGAATAATGCCTCCGGGGTTCATCATCGGCACCACCATCTCGTAGTAATTGATGTAATTTTCCTTGTCGGCGTCAATAAAGACAAGGTCAAAGGAGGTCTGCAGCGTGGGGATAATGTCAAGTGCAGGGCCAAGATGCTGCACAATCCTATCGCCGTAACCTGATTCGTCAAAGTACCGCCGTTGCAAATCCTGAAGTTCCTCCTTAATGTCAATGGTATGCAAAATCCCGCCCGGCGCAAGGCCTTCCACCAGGCATAACGCCGAGTATCCGGTGTAAGTCCCTATTTCGAGGATGACCGCCGGACGCGCCAACTTGGATACCAGGCTCAGGAACCTGCCCTGAAAATGGCCGCTGAGCATTCGGGGCTGCAAAACCTTCAAATGTGTTTCGCGGTTGAGCCTTGCCAGAAGCGCGGGTTCGGGTTGGGAATGCGCCTCAACATAGCGCTCAAGTTCAGGGGAGAGGAAATGCATAAAATTCGGCTTTCCCAAAATTAGCAAAACCAGGGGCGCAAACGGTTCATTTTAAACTAAATTTGCGCCGTGGAAAGCAAAAAAGACATTCGGTCGTTAAGCCGCGAGCAATTGCGCGAATTTTTTATGGCCCATGGCGACAAGGCTTTCCGCGGGAACCAGGTCTATGAGTGGCTTTGGCAAAAGGGCGCGCATTCTTTTGACGATATGACCAACCTCTCGGTGCAGACCCGTTTGATGCTCGATGAGAATTTTGTAATCAACCACATCAAGGTGGACCAGATGCAGAGGAGCACTGACGGCACGGTCAAGAACGCGGTGCGGCTCCACGATGGTCTGGTGGTCGAATCAGTGCTGATTCCAACCGAGACACGAACAACCGCCTGCGTATCATCACAGGTAGGATGCAGCCTGGATTGCAATTTTTGCGCAACGGCCCGCCTCAAACGCATGCGCAATCTGAATGCCGACGAGATCTATGACCAGGTGGTGGCCATTGATGCCGAAAGCCGTCTGTACCACAACCGGCCGCTTTCCAACATCGTTTTCATGGGAATGGGAGAACCCCTGATGAACTATTCCAACGTGATGAAGGCTATTGAGAAGATCACTTCCGAAGATGGCTTGGCGATGTCCCCTAAACGCATCACGCTTTCCACTTCAGGGATACCCAAATTGATCCGCAAGCTCGCCGATGAAGGCCCCAAGTTCAAACTTGCCGTGTCGCTGCATTCGGCAATTGAGCAAATTCGGAACAGGATCATGCCCTTTAGTACCAATTTCCCGCTTTCCGAACTCCGTCAGGCGCTCGAATATTGGTATTCCAAAACAAAGAGCCGCGTCACCTATGAATATGTTGTCTGGAAAGGCATCAACGACAACGCCGAGTCCGTCCAGGCACTTGTGAAATTCTGCCGCCACGTTCCCTGCAAGGTAAACCTGATCGAATATAATCCCATTGACGACGGCGAATTCCAACAGGCCGACGAGTCTGCGATCAATGCCTACATCCGCGCTTTGGAAGCTGACGGTGTCGTGGTCAAGGTACGCCGTAGCCGCGGGAAGGACATCGATGCTGCCTGCGGGCAACTTGCCAATAAGGACACCGGGGCTTAATCGCCGATAAAGGCTTATCTTAGCGCCGATGAAAATCACTGAGCAGATAAAATTGCCCATCGCCGCAGAGATGGAGCTTTTTGAGACCAAGTTCCACGAATCGATGAGTTCGCGGGTGGCGCTGCTCAACCGTATCACCTACTATATCGTTAACCGAAAGGGCAAACAGATGCGCCCCATGTTCGTATTCCTGACGGCCAAAATGGTTTCAGGAGGGACGGTAAATGAACGCACGTACCGCGGCGCATCGGTCATTGAATTAATCCATACCGCAACCCTGGTACATGATGATGTGGTGGACGACTCCAACCGACGGCGCGGGTTTTTCTCGATAAACGCGCTTTGGAAAAACAAGATCGCTGTGCTGGTGGGCGATTATCTTTTGTCAAAGGGGCTTTTATTGTCCATTGATCATGGTGACTTCGACTTGTTGAGGATCATCTCGGTGGCCGTGCGCGAAATGAGCGAGGGTGAGCTCCTGCAGATCGAAAAGGCCCGCCGATTGGATATTACTGAAGATGTTTACTACGACATCATCCGCAAAAAAACCGCAACCCTGATTGCCGCCTGCTGCGCACTGGGGGCACGTTCAGTGAGCGAGGATGATGCAGTGGTGGAACGGATGCGTTATTTTGGCGAACTGATCGGGATGGCGTTCCAGATCAAGGATGACCTTTTTGATTATACCGACGAGTCCATCGGCAAACCCACGGGCATCGACATCAAGGAACAAAAGATGACGCTTCCGCTGATCCATGTGCTCAACAACTGCAGCGTGCCTGAAAAACGATGGCTGATCAACTCCATCAAAAACCACAATAAAGACAAAAAGCGCGTTCGCGAAGTGATTCAGTTCGTGAAATCCCGGAATGGGCTTACCTACGCCGAAGGGCGAATGCGCGATTTCCGGCAACAGGCCCTGGCCCTTTTGGAAACCTTCCCGTCAAGTGAGTATAAGTCATCGCTGGAATTGATGGTCAACTACGTTATCGAGCGAAAAATATAGGGTGCCGCCCCTTGAATATCAATGGGTTGTAAAATTTTTTGAAAAATTTTGCTTTCCGATGCAACCCTTTTCAGCCTTTCTCCGTCTATAGCCTTAGAAACGCTAACCAGGTTTTGAAAGTAATCGATCTTCACCGGCAACAAATTGATTGGATTGCGCTCGCGGTGCAAAACAACCGCCACGCGCAACATCAAATTTACTCGAAGTACTCGGGTAAAATGCTGAGCGTGTGCCGAACTTACATCCGGGACATTCACCATGCCGAGGATGTTATGATCACCGGGTTCATGAAGGTTTTTGCCAACATCCAAAATTTTGCGCAAAAAGGCAGTTTTGAGGGCTGGATCAGGCGCATTATGGTAAATGAATGCATCTCTTTTATCCGGGCACAAAAAAAAGTG
>JAEZGB010000015.1 GCA_023437485.1 Bacteroidota bacterium | reverse complement strand
TGCGGGCCACGACGGCCTCGGCGATCATGTCGGTGACGCCGGCGCCAATCATGTGGCAGCCCAGCCATTCGCCGTACTTGGCGTCAAATATCACCTTGACAAAACCGTCCGGCGTTCCGGCGGCCTTCGCCTTGCCCGATGCCGTAAACGGAAACTTGCCAATTTTGAGTTCGTATCCCTTTTCCTTCGCCTGTTTTTCAGTCAAACCAACCGAGGCGATTTCCGGCGTCGCATACGTACATCCGGGAATGTTTCCGTAATCGACTGGATCCACGTGCATTCCGGCAATTTTCTCCACGCAGGTAATGCCTTCGGCCGAGGCCACGTGCGCGAGTGCAGGGCCGGGAACCACGTCGCCAATGGCGTAAAATCCGGGAATATTGGTCTGGTAGAAATCGTTCACTAAAATCTTGTCGCGGTCGGTCGCGATGCCGCACTGCTCAAGCCCGATCTCCTCGATATTGGTCTTGATGCCAACCGCCGAAAGGATGATGTCGGCCTCCAGAACCTCTTCGCCTTTGGCGGTCTTGACAAACGCCTTGACACCGTTTCCTGAAGTGTCCACGCGCTCCACCGAGGCATTGGTCATGATCTTCACGCCCGCCTTTTTCATCGAGCGTTCCATTTGCTTGGAAATGTCTTCATCCTCCAGCGGAACGATGTTTGGCAAATATTCCACGATGGTGACTTCGGTGCCCATCGCGTTGTAAAAATGCGCGAACTCCACGCCAATAGCGCCCGAACCCACCACAATCATGGATTTGGGCTGCTGCTCGAGTGTCATGGCCTGGCGGTAGCCGATAACCTTTTTGCCGTCCTGCGGCAGGTTTGGCAATTCGCGTGAACGTGCGCCGGTGGCGATGATGATATGGTCAGCCGAATATTCGGTTGCCTCGCCTGCTTTATTGGTGACCACCACCTTTTTGCCCGGCTTGCATTTGCCGGTACCTTCGATCACGTCGATCTTGTTTTTTTTCATCAGGAACTGGACGCCTTTGCTCATTCCTTCAGCCACATTGCGTGAACGGTTAATCACCGCGCCAAAGTCTTTGTCATAGGAGGAAATGGAAAGTCCATAATCCGAAGCGTGTTTCAAATAGTCAAATACCTGCGCCGACTTTAGCAGCGCCTTGGTTGGAATACATCCCCAATTAAGGCACACGCCGCCCAGGTTTTCCTTCTCAATTACAGCCGTCCTGAACCCCAGTTGGGACGCCCTGATGGCGGTCACATACCCGCCGGGGCCACTTCCCAAAACAATAATATCGTATTTCATCGTAAGTGATTTTCTTGCTGGCGAATGTACGCAATAATTACAAAACCGCAATCGGGCAAAGGCGCCACTACAAGTTTTGTTCCACCAAAAACTGCGATTCGTAGAGGTTTCGGTAGAGTCCGCCGGGATCGGCGAGGAGCTGTTGGTGCGTGCCCTGTTCCACCACGCGTCCCTGGTCCATGACCACAATCCTGTCGGCCCCCACCACGGTGGCCAGGCGGTGCGCGATCACAATTGACGTGCGCCCGCGGGTAATGGTTTCGGTAGCGCGCTGGATCAATTCTTCCGAATAGGAGTCGATGGAAGACGTCGCCTCGTCCAAAATAAGGATGCCGGGATTGGACACATAGGCCCTCAAAAAAGCGATGAGCTGCCGTTGTCCCGATGAAAGCATGATGCCCCGTTCCTTGACGTTGTAGTCATACCCGCCGGGCAGGCTCATGATAAAGTCGTGCACGCCGATAGCCTTTGCCGCCGCGATGGCATCTTCCCGCGTAACGCTTGGATCGCCCAGGGTGATGTTGTTCAAAATGGTATCGGCAAACAGGAAAACATCCTGCAACACCACCGCGATCTGGCGCCGAAGCGAGCTCAGCGTGTAATGCGTGATGTCTTCGCCGTCAATGGAAATCGATCCGCTACGCAGTTCATAAAAACGGTTGAGCAGGTTGATGATGGTAGATTTCCCGGCGCCGGTAGAACCCACGATGGCCACGGTTTCGCCGGCCTTGATGGTCAAATCGACGCCCTTGATCACGTCCTGGTCTTCGATATACGCAAAGTGTACATCGTCAAAAACAATATCGCCCCGGAAGTGCGGCGCGTCTATCCGGCCCGTGTCCTGAATATGGTCCTGGGTGTCAAGGATCGCAAACACGCGGTTGGCGGCAATCATGCCCATCTGCATTTCATTGAATTTATCGGCAATTTGCCTCAAGGGGTTGAACAGCATCCCTATGAACATCGTATAGGAAAATAGGTCCCCAAAGGTCGTAAGTTCATCACCGGCCAAAATCCGCAGCCCGCCGTACCACACCACCATACCAAGTGTGAGCGAGGAGATAATGTCGGCAATCGGGAAAAAGATCGAGTTGTACCAAATGGTGCGCACCCATGCCTTTCGGTGCAAATCATTGATGGCTTTGAACTTTTGCGCCTCGATGCGCTCGCGGTTAAAAAGCTGCACGATTTTCATCCCCGTGACCCGCTCCTGTACAAATGTATTGAGGTTTGACACCTGGTTCCTGACTTCCTCAAAGGTCACCTGCATCTTGCGCTGGAAAATCCGGGTGATGAACAGCAGCACCGGCATGGCCAAAATCACGATCCAGGTGAGTTTCCAGTTCATCCAGAACATAAAAGCCAGCACCGCCACCATCTTCATCAAATCGCTGAGAATCATGAACAATCCCTGGCTAAAAATGCGCGCAATCGCCTCGATATCGCTTACGGTCCGTGTCACGAGCTGCCCCACCGGCGCATTGTCAAAATACCGCATTCTGAAACTCAGCATATGGCCAAAAAGCCTGATCCGGATGTCCTTGATAATGTCCTGCCCGCGCCAGTTGGCCCAATACACAAAAAAGAACTGCGAGAAAACCTCCAGCAAAAGTACCCCGCCCATCAGGCCAACATAAAAAAGCAGCCCGGGCCCGTCCTGTGGCTGAATATATACGTCAACGGTTTCTTTTAGCAGATAAGGGCGCAATGCGGCAAAAACGGAAAGCGCCACCGCAAATCCCACAACGCTGTAAAACCGGGTCCTGTAGGGCCGGGTGTAGTCCAGGATGCGTTTGAATAACCGGGTGTCAAATGCCTTTGCCTTCATTTTTTTTATGCAGCTTATCCGGCTATCCGCTGTGTCTTTTGCAGGCTGTCGCCCTGCAAAAGGACGCCGCTTCTATCCGGGCTGGGGTTTGAAATATAATCGTATTGTATCTCGGCCAGGTAAAGCCCGCAGGCCGGAGCCGAGAATCCCGCCTGGCAACGGTCGCGGCTTTCAATGATGCGCTCAAGCGACTCTTCGGGGATGCGTCCCCGGCCGATGTCGATCAGGGTCCCTACCACCGCGCGTACCATGTTGCGCAAAAACCGGTCGGCCGAGATGGTGAATTTGAGGCCATGGGCCGTGCGCTCCCAGTTTGCCTGGGTAATCTTGCAAATAAACGAGTGCACGTCGGTGTCCACCTTTGAAAAACACTCAAAATCATTGTACAGCGGCAGCACCGACGCGGCGCGATTCATCTTGTCAACATCCAGCGGTGGCGAAAACTGCCAACTGAGGTTTTCCAAAAATACCTCCTTGCGGGTATGGATCAAATAGTGGTAGGTCCTTCGGCGCGCATCAAACCTCGCATGCGCGTCATCGTGCAGCGGAATGATCCTGCGCACGGCAATGTCCCGCGGCAAAAGTGCGTTGAGCCTGTAAACCGTATCGTGAAGATCACTTATTTCATCGGCGTCAAAGTGCGCGAAAGCCTGGGTGGCGTGAACGCCGGTATCGGTCCGTCCCGCGCCGGTGGTATCAATCGGGGCGCGCAGTAAAACCGCAAGCGCCTTTTCAAGCGCTTCCTGCACCGTTGTTACGTTGTTTTGCTTTTGCCAGCCGTGGTAGGCCGTTCCGTTATAGGTGAATTCGATGAAATATCTCACAGGGAAAGGAAAGTGCCAAAGTTACAAAGAATTGCCCGCGTGAGTTTTTAATATTATGTGAATAAATGACCGGGCCCAATGCGTAACTTTAGGCCCTAGCCCCGATGGAGCCGGTATCCTTTGGCGGTTTTGGCAACCGCCAAAGATAAAGGCGAGAGCGGGAATCAGCTCTAAAAAAAATAAAGGGCGCAAACTACCATAGATGAAGAAAATTCTACTGCTCAGTGATACGCACGGCCATATTGACCAAAAGATCCTGAATTACGCCGAGCAGGCCGACGAGATCTGGCACGCCGGCGACATTGGTGATTTGCGCGTGGCCGATGAACTAAAAAAGGTCAGGGTCCTGCGCGCGGTTTACGGCAATATCGATGGGGCAGAGGCCAGGCAGGAATATCCCCTTGACAATCGATTTCTTTGCGAAGGCGTGGATGTTTGGATAACGCATATTGCAGGTTATCCCGGCAAATACAGTGGCAGGATAGCCGAAGTTTTGCTTCGCAATCCGCCCAAGCTCCTTATCTGCGGCCATTCGCATATTTTAAAAGTGATGCACGACAAAAAGTTCGGCCATTTGCACATGAATCCCGGTGCGGCGGGCATAAGCGGTTTCCACCAGGTGCGCACAATGTTGCGGTTTTCCGTCCACAATGGAAGAATAGGCGAACTCGAGGTGATTGAGATGGGTGGGAAATCGCAGGTAAAATCAAACTGAAAAAAAATAAACGATGGCATTTATTGGTCTATTTTCGCCAAATGGTGAGCGATGATACTTTCAAGTGGATTCAGTAATCGCAATATCCATAAATGCTCAATCGATTCATTTTCCGGGAGAATATCACAGCTGTGAAGGCTTTTTTGGTTAACTTTAAGACTGGTGATCAAAATTATTGATTATGAGCAGAGGGTTTGTAAAGGAAAGTGATCAGGAAGAATTGCCGATTATCCCGCCGCGCGCCGATCTTCCGCCAGGCGTGGTGAATTATGTCACCGGTCAGGGGTACGAAGAATTGCTACTCGAACACGACAAGATGATTGCCGAGCGCGATAACCTCTTGATTGCAAATGAAGACGAAAGCCGCATAACCGTGAACTTTATCAATGCCAAATTGAAACTGTTGCAAGATCGGATTTCGACGGCAAAAGTTGTCGATCTGTCAAGACAGCCAAAGGATACAGTCCGTTTTGGCGCTGAGGTATCTTTTCAAATTGAACCGGATCCAAAAATCCAGAGTTATCAAATTGTTGGCGCCGATGAGGCTAATATCGCCAAAGGAAAGATTGCCTTTACTTCTCCCGTCGCGAAAATCTTAATGGATAAAAAAGTAGGCGATCGCGCAAAATTGAAATTGGAAAAGACCGTAAAGGTGTTCAGGATCGTTTCAATAAAGTATCCATGACCGGATAATTTGCCTCCCGTTGAAGGCAAACCGTCTGGCTCATAAATAAATGCTTTGTGTCTCTCCCGTACCGGTAAATTGCCAATCATTTTGGCAGGCGACTAACAACTGACGACTGACAACTGACAACTGACAACTAACCAAATCACTTTAGTTCAATCCAAACCGGGCAATGGTCGCTGGTCTTTTCCCATCCGCGCACGTGATGGTCAACCCCGGCGGCCTTTAATTTGGGAACCAATTCGTCGCTCAGCAGGAAATGATCGATCCTCAGGCCCGCATTGCGCTGATAGGCATTGCGGAAATAATCAAAAAAGGTATAGATCACCTGGTCAGGATTAAGCTTCCTGATCGCATCTACCCAACCCTGCTCAATAAGCCTGAACCAGGCCGCCCGGGTCTCGGGTCTAAATAGCGCATCGTTCGCCCAGCGCTCAGGTTTGTAAACATCGATCTCGGTTGGCATTACGTTAAAGTCCCCGCAGATTACTACCGGCGTTTTAAAATTCAACAGTTGTTGCGCGCGTTGCTCCAGCCTTGAAAACCAGGAAAGCTTATAATCAAATTTGGGCCCTGGATAGGGATTTCCGTTTGGCAGATAAAGGCAAACCACAAGCACTCCGTTTATCATTGCCTCCAGGTAGCGGCTCTGAACATCATCGGCATCGCCCGGAAGCACCCGGCCAATCTCCTCGATTTTGTGTTCTTTTGACAGGATCGCCACCCCGTTCCAGCTTTTTTGCCCGTGCCAGACGGCCTTATAACCTGCCTTTTCAATCGCCTCCAAAGGAAACTTTTCATTGGGCGCCTTGAGTTCCTGCAGGCAGGCAACATCGGGTTTTTCCTCTTCAAGCCAGCGAAGCAGTACGGGGAGCCGGCCGTTGACACCGTTTACATTGTATGTGGCTATTTTCATGGTTGTGAGTTGTTGGTCTTCAGTCATCAGTCATCAGTCATCAGTCGTCAGAAGCTGTCAGCTATCAGCTTGACTGGAGGTAATCGACGACAAATGTTCTTTGATTGCACTTGTCATCAGTTGTCAGTTGTCAGTCGTCAGTCGTCAGAAGCTGTCAGCTGTCAGCTATCAGCTATCAGTTTGACTGGAGGTACTCGACAACGATTGTTTTTTGATTGCACTTGTCATCAGTTGTCAGTCGTCAGTCGTCAGTCGTCAGAAGCTGTCAGCTGTCAGCTATCAGCTATCAGTTTGACTGGAGGTACTCGACAACGATTGTTCTTTGATTGCACTTGTCATCAGTTGTCAGTTGTCAGTCGTCAGTCGTTAGAAGCTGTCAGCTGTCAGCTATCAGTTTGACTGGAGGTACTCGACAACGATTGTTCTCTGATTTCAATTGCATCTCTACTCGTCTTTTGTCTTTCCTCTTTCCTCTTTCCTCTTTCGTCTTTCGTCTTTCGTCTTTCGTCTTTCCTCTTTCTTCTAAATTAATCATTTCCGCTAACCGCCACAAAAAAAACCCGGCTGGCAGGCCGGGCTTTCTTCGCACTAAATAAACTAAGTTAGTAGGGTTACCGCAACCGGTCCACAGATTTTACGAGATCTTCGTCCTTTTTGATGGCTTTGTTGGCCAAAACCAGAAAAACGATAGAAATTGCAGGAAGAAACATCCCAATACCCTTCTCAGAAACCTCGGGGGTTTCTCCGGATAAGCTTAGTGCACGGTACACAAATAAACCTAGTAAAATTAAGTTCAATATCATATTCAGCCGGTTCATCACGAACTGTTGCTGACGTTTCTTATAAGTAAAAATGCTCAAAAGCGATAAAGTCGATGACAAGCCAAACAGAGCGGTGTAAGCCATATTTTCCATAAAAAA
>JAEZGB010000185.1 GCA_023437485.1 Bacteroidota bacterium | reverse complement strand
GATCACGTCCGGATAGATGGTGCCCTGAGCCAGCCACTTTACGTCCTCAAGCAAATGGGCTTCATCGTCAAAAACTTCAATAAAGGTCCTGCCGATGGCCTTTCGCTTCAACTCGGGGTCTGAAATTCCTTTGAGTGCCGCCATGAACCTGTTAGTGGCGTCAACGCCCTTGACATTGAGCCCCATGTCTTTGTATTGATGGAGCACGTTCTCAAATTCGTTTTTGCGCAAAAGCCCGTTGTTGACAAAGATGCAGTACAGGTTTTTGCCTATCGCCCTGTTGAGCAAAACGGCAGCAACCGTCGAATCGCCTCCACCGGAAAGCCCCAGCACCACCTTGTCATTGCCAAGTTTCTCCTTCAATTCATGAACAATATCATCAACAAAGGCACTCGGCGTGAAGTTTTGCGGAACCTGCGCGATCTTGACCAGGAAATTTTCCAATATGGCCTTGCCGTCGGTGGAATGGTATACCTCCGGATGGAACTGGATCGCGTAAGTGGGCTCGCCTTCAATCCTGTAGGCCGCGTTCTCCACGTCATGCGTGCTGGCCAGCCTAACTGCTCCCGTGGGAAGTGATTTCACGGTATCGCTGTGCGACATCCAAACCTGTGAATCATTGGGGATTCCGTCAAAAAATTCTTCGCCCGGCGCAATAAATGAAAGCCTTGCACGGCCGTATTCGCGGGTTTCGGACGGAGCCACTGCGCCACCGTTAAAATGCGCCAGGTATTGCGCCCCGTAACAAACCGCGAGCAGAGGCAATTTCCCCCTGATGCGGGAAAGGTCCGGGTGCGGCGCGTCATCGGCCCTGACCGAAAACGGGCTGCCCGAAAGGATGACGGCCTTGAATGAGGCAAGGTCATCGGGAATGTGGTTGTACGGATAAATTTCGCAGAAAATGTTGAGTTCACGAACCCTTCTGGCGATGAGCTGGGTATATTGTGAACCAAAGTCGAGGATAAGGACGTTGTGTTGCATGTGCAAAAATAGATTGAAATTTATGCACTCGCAACCCTAAAACGGAAGTCAGTTGCGGTGGATTACAATTTTTGCACGGTTGCCGGTATTCAGGTTCCATTGATGCGAACCTAGCACCGTGCCTTCCTCATCAACCACTTCGAACTCGGCGGTGTTGGGTCCGGCAAGCCCTTGGTTGAGCGCTTCGAATTCAAGTTCGTTGCCGCCGCGCACCAAGGTAATTTCGACCGATTGAAAGGTAGTTTGCAGCTGCGCCGAATATTTTTGGATCACGCCGTTACAATAAATCCGGACCATGTCGCCGTCAGGATCTTCGTGATCGCGATAGCGCACCCGTACCACCTGGGCATTGGTCCTGATTTCCCTGAAAACCATATCCTTGCCCGATGCCGTCTGCAAATCTCCCAAATTTTTCTTGTTGAGCTCGTCGCGAAGGCGGTCGTTGGGGTTGATAAAAACTTCGCCTTTGTCAAATATGCTTTTGGGCAGTTCCTCCCCAATCCTGTACGATGATTTTACGGGTTCATCCTTGATCGCGGTGTTCCCAAAGACCTTTGGTGCCGGGGCCAGGATGGGGCTGTTCATGATCCCGCTCCCGGATGGCATCGGAGTACCGCCGCGGCCAAAATCGCCTTGCGCGTTTGCACCGAAAAAGAGCAGAAGTAATAAAGTCGATAAAAAATACCTCATGAAAAAAATGCGATCCGCCGTAAAATTATTTAAATCTGTGTGAACAAAAACATAAACTTGCAAACCCAATTATTATTGCGATGGAACCCTCAACGGCAAAAGCACTTTTACTAGTTTCGATGGGTGGTGCCGCAGGCAGCGCGCTGCGTTTTTTGTTTTCGGTCTGGATCAAACCTGCCAGCGGGTTTCCCTGGCCGACGTTGGCCGTCAACATTTTAGGATGTTTCGCGATCGGACTGGTTTACGGGTTTACTTCCCGGCACGCATCCGAACAGATGCGGCTAATGCTGGCCACGGGATTCTGTGGCGGGTTCACGACATTTTCGGCTTTCGGATATGAAAACCTGACGCTGATCCAAAGCCAGCAATACGCTTTGGCATCGGCGTACGTGGCCGCCAGCATCGTCGGTGGCATGGCGGCGGTCTGGTTGGGAAACGCGGTGGCTGGCAAATGAAAAGCCTGTGTTAAAGTACCGCAAATCTGGCAAAATAATGTAAATTCGCAGCTTATGGACAATCAGGAAACGAGGCTCGCGAAACAACTATTGGCCGAACCTAAAAAGGTGGCCATCATTCCCCACAAAAGCCCCGACGGTGATGCCATGGGTTCAACCCTGGCACTTTATCAGGTCCTGAAAAAATGCGGGCATGACCCCCGGGTGATCGCCCCGAATGACTTTCCGCCCTCGCTGGCATGGTTACCCTACCAGGAAACCGTAATTATTTTTGAAAAGGAACGCGAAAAAGCGCAGGACGTCATTGCCGCCGCTCAGCTGATTTTTGTGCTGGACTTCAACGCATTGCACCGTACCGGCGATATGGAACAGCCACTTATGGCATCCAAAGCGCCCTTTATCATGATCGATCATCATCAGGAGCCCGCGAATTTTGCCGCGGTCACCTATTCGGACACCTCGATTGGCTCAACCTGCGAAATGCTTTACTATTTTTTAGTTAAAGTTGGGCTTGATTCCCTGATAGACGCTTCGGTGGCCACCTGCCTTTATACCGGTATCGTAACTGATTCGGGATCGTTCAGGTTTGCATCGACTACGGCACAAACACACCGTGTAGCCGCCGAGTTAATTTCCCGGGGTGCCGACAATGCCTTGGTGCATCCGGCTTTGTTTGACAACAATTCCTACCACAGCCTTCAGCTCCTTGGCCGTGCGCTTCAAAACCTGGTACTGATGCCCGAGCACAGCACTTCGTATATTACCCTGAGCCAAAAGGAACTCGATGAATATCATTATGTTAAAGGTGATACCGAAGGCATTGTCAATTATGGACTGAGCATAAAAGGCATTAAATTTACCGCGATATTTATCGAACATACTGATGAGAACATCGTCAAGATATCATTCAGGTCAAAAGGCGATTTTGACGTCAATAAATTTGCGAGGCAGCATTTTAACGGTGGCGGGCACATCAATGCCGCGGGCGGGAAATCACAACAATCTCTTGCCGAAACCGTTGAGAAGTTTGTCTCCATTGTAAAAAGTACCCTCTAATGAAAAACTACATAATCCTGGTTATTGCCGCCATTGCCGCGCTTTCCTGCTCAAAACAACAGCAGGCACGCCGCCCGGTCTCACATTCTGAAGGCCAGTTCATGCGAGAATCAGTGGAACGCAACAAGAAATTGATCGCGGGCGAAGAAGGAAAGATCGACTCGATTATCAGGAGCAATCCGCAGCGAAAATATTTTGCCTCAAAAAAAGGCTATTGGTATTACTATGAAGAGCGCAATACCAAAGATACCCTGACACCCAAAAGAGGCGACGTGGCCTATTTTGATTACGAGGTCCAGGACCTGGACGGCAATGTGATCTATTCGGAAGTCCAATTGCGCCCGCAGGTTTACCACGTTGACAAACAGAACATCATGATGGGGCTTCGGGACGGCATCAAGCTCATGCGAAAAAAAGAGCGGGTGGTGTTCCTGTTTCCGTCTCATATGGGCTATGGTTACCACGGCGACAATAAACGCATCGGCACCAACGAACCCCTTATGCTAACCGTTACTTTGAATGATTTTAAACCGGAACAGGTTACCAATGAATAGAGTTTTTCTGCTGATTTTTATGGCAATGGCAATGGTGGCCTGCAAAGACGAACACGCGAACCTCCCCGACGGAATATTCGCGGTGATCGAAACCAACAAGGGAACCATTACAACCACCCTTGATTACACCAAAGCACCTGTCACGGTGGCCAATTTTATTACGCTGGCCCAGGGAAAGAATAAGTTTGTAGCTGACGAGTTTAGCTCCAAACCCTTTTTTGACGGCCTCACTTTTCACCGCGTAATCCCTGATTTCATGATCCAGGGAGGCGATCCGGCAGGTGACGGCTCAGGGGGGCCGGGGTATCAGTTCGCCGACGAAATTTCAACGCTCACGCACAGCCGTCCGGGAACACTTTCGATGGCCAATGCCGGGCCTGCTACCAACGGCAGCCAATTTTTTATCACCCACCTCCCTACCC
>JAEZGB010000184.1 GCA_023437485.1 Bacteroidota bacterium | reverse complement strand
GATGCAATATCCTTTTGGCGACAAGCGCGGCTTTGGGCATACCGGCGGGATCGACGGGTTTCAATCCATCGTCACCTACTTTCCCGAGGAAGATCTCGTGTATGCGATGTCGGCAAACGGGGTAAATTTCAATTCCAACGACATTGGGATTGCGGTGCTCAGCTGGCATTTTGGCAAGCCCTTCGAGATTCCGGATTTCACGACATTCGCTCACGACACTGCCCAACTGGACAAGCTTACGGGAAGCTATGTTTCTTCGCAGATTCCCATCGGCATTACCGTGACGCGCAACGGAACCACGCTCATGGCGCAGGGAACGGGGCAGCCCGCCTTCCCGCTGGACGCCATCGGCAGGAACAAATTTAAATTCGAGCCGGCACGCCTGGAAATGGCTTTTGACCCGGACAAAGGCGAGATGGTCCTCAAGCAGGGTGGCGAATACACCTTCAAGAAACAATGATCCAAGCCGGCTACTCGCCGGCTTTTTTTCGCGCCAGGTTTAACCGTTACTTAAGAATGGGCCACGATATAATTGGCTATCTTTGCGCCATGGAAACCCGTGTGATCCATAGTGCAAGTTCAATTCCCGCATACGCCAATCTCCTGCGCGTGTTGCTTGACGATTTCTTTATCAAGAAGGCCAAAGACTTCGTGTCCTGATCCCCGCATCCGGGGCGGGGCCTTTCCTTTAATTTATCCTTTTTTAATCGCCTGCCGATGATTTCCCGTGTGGCTTTGCCTCTCCGGAACGCGCGAATCATTGTCCATGGCCCAAAATCAAGCATCATGTCACAGCCCATCATATTGACCACCGGAATTTACGACCTCATCAAAGATCAAATCAGGCGCAGGAAAGTTTCGGCGCAGGAAGCCGAAATCCTCTCGCTGGAACTCAAGCACGCCAAACAGGTCCTTCGCCGCGAAGTGCCGGAGGAAGTCGTGGACATCTATTCGCGCGTGAGCGTCCGCGACGTCCAATCGGGACAGGAGGAAACCTATGCGTTTGTACCTCCTGGAAAAGCGAAAACCAAGCACGGCACCCGGTCCATCATGACCACCGAAGGACTCGCCCTTGTGGGGTATCCCAAGGGTGCGCGCGTCCGTTACCCTTTCGCGGGTACTGAGCGTGAACTTGAAATCACCGATGTACAGCGCTTTTAAAAAGATCCCGGCTTGCTCCGGGATTTTTTTTTGTTTGGGGTTGAACTTTGAGATGTCTTTGCAGGCAAACTAAAGTTCGGTTACCTGACAGCCACCGGCTGTCCTCCTCTTAATCTCAAATGTCAATTGTCATTCGTCATTCCTCACAAAACATTTCGGGCATGGGTAAATAAAAACTATTTTTGCACCAGTTTAATTTTACGCTAATGAAACCTGACCTTCAACAACTCAACAACATGGTCGTCCAGGTGCGACGGGACATTCTCAGGATGGTACACGCGGTGAATTCGGGGCATCCCGGCGGATCACTTGGCTGTACCGAATATTTGGTCGCGCTTTACCAGGTCATCATGGACCGCAAGGAAACCTTTGACATGGATGGCCGTGACGAGGATTTGTTCTTTCTGTCAAACGGGCATATTTCGCCGGTTTTTTACAGTGTGCTTGCGCGAAGCGGATATTTTCCCGTAGCCGAGCTTGCCACGTTCCGACACATCAATTCGCGTTTGCAGGGGCACCCCACCACGCACGAAGGCCTTCCCGGGGTTCGGGTGGCCTCCGGCTCACTGGGCCAGGGAATGTCGGTTGCCATTGGTGCCGCTTTGGCCAAAAAACTCAATAAAGACAAGCATCTGGTATTTTCGCTGCACGGCGACGGAGAACTTCAGGAAGGACAGAATTGGGAGGCGATGATGTATGCCGCAGCCTACAAAGTGGACAACCTGATCGCCACCATTGACCTCAACGGCAAGCAGATTGACGGATCAACCGACGAGGTACTCCCGATGGGCAACATTCGGGCAAAATTCGAAGCTTTTGGCTGGGACGTACTAGAAATTGAAAACGGAAATGACCTGCAACAGGTTATTGACGGGCTCAACGAAGCCAAATCAAGGACCGCAAAAGGCCGCCCTGTGTGCGTATTGCTCCATACTGAGATGGGCCACGGCGTTGATTACATGATGTACAGCCACGCCTGGCACGGAAAGGCCCCCAATGACGAGCAGCTCAAGCTTGCAATGATGCAGAATGTGATTGAAAACCTCAGCGATTATTAAGATGAAGAAATACGAAAATACAGGAAGCAAGGACACCCGTTCAGGATTTGGCGCAGGCCTTGCCGAATTGGGAAAGACCAATGAAAATGTGGTTGCGCTCTGTGCCGATCTGATCGGGTCGCTTAAAATGGATGAATTCAAGAAGAACCATCCGGAACGCTTTTTCCAGATTGGCATTGCCGAGGCCAACATGATCGGGATCGCGGCAGGACTGACCATCGGCGGGAAGATTCCCTTTACGGGAACGTTCGCCAACTTCTCAACAGGGCGCGTCTATGACCAGATCCGCCAAAGCGTAGCCTACTCTGACAAGAACGTAAAAATTTGCGCTTCGCACGCCGGGCTTACTTTGGGTGAGGACGGCGCGACACACCAAATCCTTGAAGACATCGGGCTGATGAAAATGCTTCCCGGCATGACGGTCATCAACACCTGTGATTACAACCAGACCAAGGCCGCGACCCTTGCCATTGCCGAGTACCATGGCCCGGTTTACCTGCGGTTCGGGCGGCCGGTGGTTCCCAACTTTATTCCCGCCGACCAAAAGTTCGAAATCGGAAAGGCGCTGATGCTGAATGAGGGTTCTGATGTTACCATCGTCGCGACGGGACATCTGGTTTGGGAAGCGCTTGTTGCAGCCGAAGCCCTGGAAAAGGACGGCATAAGCGCCGAGGTAATAAACATCCACACCATCAAGCCGCTCGACTCGGAAGCGATTCTGAAATCAGTGGGCAAGACACGTTGCATCGTAACGGCCGAAGAGCACAACATTTTGGGCGGATTGGGCGAAACCGTTTCCCGCGTTCTGGCATTGAACAATCCGCTGCCGCAGGAATTCGTCGCGGTCAATGACAGTTTTGGCGAATCAGGAACACCTGAACAGCTAATGGAGAAATACGGCCTGAACAGCGCCGCCATTGTCCAGGCTGCCAAAAAGGCGATTTCGAGGAAATAGCCTTTGGAACATCAAAAAAAAACCGCCTCTATGGGGCGGTTTTTTTATTTACTGGCAGGACGGGTCCCGGTGTTTGGGCAATCCGTTCCCACCCGGACAAGTCGGTATTTGTGAATAGTCGTATGGCTCGCCGGTTTCCGGGTTGAGTATTTCATTTTCAGTCAACACCTGATCGGCATCATCATCCAAATCCAGATAATCCGGAACCAGGTCGGCGGGATAATCGCTGTTATCGGGGTTGGGTTCGCCCTCGCCGGTGATACGAATGTAACGATCGCCGTCAAGATCTTCAAGGTAGGATGGAATTCCGTCGTTGTCCTGATCAAGCCTCACCACGTCCATTAATTTGAATGAAAAAATCAGCGGTGAATATTTTGGGATTACCGATTGAGTTTGCCCGTAGTAGCCCAATCCTGACGGAATAAACACCACTCCGGCACCAAAATCGGAATATTGGATAGGTTCGCCTTCAATCACCTGCCGGTCGCCGCTACGGAATTGCGGAAACACTTCGCTCCAGCCCCGGATCACATTTTCCAGGCTTAACGTTGACTGCGGGAACGGGCTTGATTCAAATTCAAACGTACGTTGTTCCATCACGGTTGTAGTTTGCCCATCTACCTCAACCTGGACAGGGAACCGGAAAAGATAGCGCCCGTTGTAGGCCGCCACCACACCGTCAACATTGCACGGGAACGGTTTGTCACCCGCAGCACCTCCACCTTCACGGAGTTTAAGGTAATAGAGTTTATAGGTAATATCATGGCGATCGACGTTTCTGGACATCAAAAGCGGACTGTCCCAAATGGAAGGCGTGGTGGTATCGCCGGGGGGAATCTTTGTAAAGGTGACGTTTTGGTCCTCGGGCATACCGGGGGCATCGACAACCGTAAAAGAATGTGTTTTGAGGAACTCCTCTATCTCGGCAATATCGGCAGTGTACTGCGTTTGATAATCGCGCAGCGGCTCGGGCCCGGGATTGTCATTGCGGTTGCACCCAATCAAAATCACAATGGCCGCAAACAGTGTAGCAAAGCCCGGAAACTTCTTCATTATATTGTAAAATTTAGGTGCGCAAGATACAATATTGGATTATTTTTGTAAACACTTTAACGCTGTATTTGCTTTTTTGATGAGGGTAGACAAGTATCTCTGGTGTGTTCGATATTACAAGACCCGCAATATGGTGACTGAAGCCTGCAAAAAGAACCAGGTGAGCGTCAATGGCCAGCAGGCCAAACCGGGCAAGGAAGTGTTTCCGGGCGACACGGTATCGTTCAGGAAAGACCAGATCACGCGTACCATTACCGTGCTGGATATCCCTCAAAGCCGCGTCGGTGCAAAACTTGTTGATGTGTACAGAAAGGACACGACACCACCCGAAACCCTTGAGCACCTTGAAATGCTCCGGCTTTCAAAAGAGCATTACCGCAAGACCGGCGAAGGCCGCCCAACCAAAAAAGACCGCCGTGACCTTGATGACTTTGAATTAGACTTTAGCGATGAATAACCACCCAATCATACTTTCGGATACGCAGATCAGGCACAAAGTCAGACGGATTGCATTCCAGATTTACGAAACTTTTGTTGACGAACCTGAAATTGTGATTGCGGGAATCGCGAGCAATGGTTTTGTGCTGGCGCAGATGATTGCCGGGGAATTGCGCTCCGTGAGCAACCTTCGGGTTTCGCTTTGCGAGGTGCAGATAAACAAACCGCAGCCCACCCAACCGGTAAAAACTTCGCTCTCGCCGGAGGAATATTCCGGAAAAGCGCTGGTGTTGGTTTACGATGTCCTGCACTCGGGCACTACCCTGGCCTATGCCATCAGGCATTTTTTAGATGTTCCGCTTGCCAAGTTCAAAACTGCAGTGCTTGTAAACCGGAACCATAAAAAATATCCGGTAAAAGCCGATTTCAAGGGTATTTCGCTCAGCACCTCATTGCAGGACCATGTTGAAGTGGTCTTTGGCGAGGAGAGCTACGCCAGGTTAAGCTGAGCAATAATTTCATCGGCGATTTCTTCCACCAATTTGCCGTTGGTGTCAATGACATGCCCGGCGTGGCGGTAATAAAAATCGCGTTCAAAAAGGTGCGCGCCAATAAATCCGGCCAAATCCTTGTCCGGGATTTGCGCGATGAGCGGGCGGCTCGCTTTTTCAGGCAGCAGGCGCGCCGAAAGGTTGGAAACGGAGGTTTGCAGGTAAACAGACAGGACCCCGGGAGTTTGCAAAAGCAAATGATTGCCTGCGTAGCAGGGAGTGCCTCCACCAAGGGCCAGTACAAAACCTTCCCGCCCCCCAAGCATGGCCTTGAGTTTTATGTGTTCCATTCGGCGAAATGCCAATTCACCCAACTGGCCAAAAAATTCAGAGATACTCATTTCCTGCTCAAACTCAATCTCGCGGTCAAGGTCCTTGAACACCATTGAAAGCCTGCTTGCCAAGGCCCGTCCTACTGATGACTTTCCTGAACCCATATAACCCACCAATACGATTTTGTGCATTTAATAACCTATATTTTAGAAGGTTGAAAAGAACTTGGCAAAAAACCCAAATTTAAAGGTTTTTAGGTTTGAAATATTAAATTTAAGGTCATATATTTGCACCCGCATTGAAGAAAAGCCAATGACTCGATAGCTCAGTTGGTAGAGCACATCACTTTTAATGATGGGGTCCTGGGTTCGAGCCCCAGTCGGGTCACAAAATAAAATTTTCTTCATTGACTTGGTAGCTCAGCTGGTAGAGCACATCACTTTTAATGATGGGGTCCTGGGTTCGAACCCCAGCCGAGTCACAACCCTTACAGGGAAAAGGCCACGTGGAGAAATTGGTAGACTCGCCATCTTGAGGGGGTGGTGTCGCAAGACGTGTCAGTTCGAATCTGATCGTGGTCACGAATAAATGAAAAAAGCCGAAAAAAATCTGTGAGCTCGCTCACAAAGATTTTTTTCGGCTTTTTTCATTTTCAGCGCATTTGAAATTAAAAGGAGGAAGCCCAGTGGGCTTCAGGTATGCGTAGCGCAGCGTAGCCTTTCTTCCGCTGTTCAGATGCGCGAAGCAAATCTGATTCGTGACAATACCCTTGACCTAACATACCTGAGCGAAGCGAAGCGAAGCCTTTTGCGCTGTTTAGATGCGCGAAGCAAATCTGAATCGTGATACATTCGCCTGACTTACGTGAGCGCACCGAAGCGTAGCCTTTCTCACCTGTTCAGCTCCGCCAGCAAATCTAATCCGTGAATTATCTAAAAAAAAGACTTCGAATACACCCGATCCCCCTTTCCCCATCAATACTCCAGCCACCCTTCCAACCCTACACCCGCGCTAGGGATAGCAGCGAAAAGCCCGCAGCCCTCGGCGAGGACTTGCAGCGAATAGCCCGGCCGAAGGCAGCGCCGAAAAAATCCTATATTCACCAAAGTCAACATCGCCCCGGGGATGCTGTAAAAGCTTACTAAATTTTGTTGAACATTTTTTTTACAACTATAAACAAAATGTCGAACAACTTTATTACTTTTGTTTAACTGATTGAGAAAAACAATGAACAGCGTAAAGGATATCTTTAGCATTCGCGACCTTGAAAACCTTTCGGGGATCAAGGCGCACACCATCCGGATTTGGGAAAAACGGTACAACGTGCTGTCGCCAATGCGCACGGATTCCAATATCAGGCTTTATGACCTGGCGAATCTTCAAAAGTTGCTCAACATCACCCTGCTGCACAATCACGGCTACAAGATTTCAAAAATTTCGCGCGTGCCGGAAGAAAATATCCCGGAAATGGTCAGGGAAATCATCTCGCGCAAAAGCATTCCGCACCATGCGATCAACGCGTTTAAAATGGCGATGATGAATTTTGATTCAAAACTGTTTTTGACAACGTATGACCAGTTGCTGACCCAGAAATCCTTCAAGGAAGTTTTTTACGATGTGATGCTGCCGCTTCTGGATGAAATCGGGCTTTTGTGGCAATCGGGAACCATCACGCCTGCACACGAACACTTTATAACATACCTGATCAAGCAAAAGGTACTGGTGAACACCGAAAAGCTGCAGGCGGTGGAATCCACAAGGGACGACCGGTTTTTTGCGCTTTTCCTTCCGCTCAACGAAGTCCATGAACTCGGGCTGATGTACCTGAATTATGAAATCCTTTCGCACGGATATAAATCGGTTTACCTGGGTGAAAGCGTCCCGGTGGAGAGCCTTTTGGAAATCAAGAGGTTTTTTAGCAACGTTACCTACATCTCCTACTTCACGGTTGAACCTTCGGCCGAGAATGCGCTGGATTATGTACAGGACATTGCCGGGCGGTTGCTGGAAGAGGACAGCGAATTCTGGGTCCTGGGCCGCAATGCGATGGGCCTTCGGAATGATCCGGAGGTTGCCGGTGTAAAAGTCTTTTCTTCAATTTCAGAACTGGTAACCAATTTATAATGTCAAAGCAGATCCACATCATAGGTTCGGGTTTTTCATCAATGGCAGCCGCCTGCTACCTTGCCAAAGCCGGGCATCAGGTTACCGTTTTTGAAAAAAACGACACGGTGGGAGGCCGGGCCAGGCAACTTGCGCGCGACGGATTCACTTTTGATATCGGGCCGACCTGGTATTGGATGCCTGATGTTTTTGAGCGGTTTTTTGCCGATTTTGGCAAGCAGGTTTCCGATTATTATTCGATTTCCAAACTCGCGCCCGGTTACCAGGTGTATTTTGGCAAAGACGACTGGGTGACCATTTCGGATAATCTGCAGGAAATCATTTCAACATTTGAGGCACTTGAACCCGGAAGTGGGCAACGGCTAAAAAAGTTTATTGACAGGGCCCGAAGCAATTACGATATCGCCATCCGCGATCTGGTATATAAACCGGGTGTTTCGCCCTTTGAACTGGTCAATGTAAAAACCGCCGCAAAAATTGGCGAGTTTTTTAGCAATATCCGACGGGATGTGCGCAGGAATTTCAGGAATCCCAAGTTGGTGAGCATTTTGGAATTCCCGGTCTTGTTCCTGGGTGCAAAACCTGCAGATACGCCGTCATTTTACAGTTTTATGAATTACGCCGATTTTGGCCTCGGGACCTGGCACCCACGCGAAGGGATGTACAGCGTAGTCAAGGGAATCCGGGATCTGGCGCTCTCCCTGGGCGTACGGTTCAGGATGCAGACCAATGTGAGCGAGATCAGGTTAGAAGGCGGCAAAGCCATCGGCATCATGTCAAACGACACTTTTTATCCTGCCGATATTGTTTTGAGTGGTGCCGATTATCACCATACTGAAACGCTGCTGCCTGCTTCGGCCCGGCAATATTCACAGGCCTATTGGGAGAAAAAAGTTTTCGCCCCTTCAAGCTTGTTGTTTTACGTGGGCTTTGACCGAAAGATTGAGAATGTCTCGCACCACACCTTGTTTTTTGATGTTGATTTTGACCAGCACGCCCATGCCATCTATGACCGTCCGAAATGGCCGGACGAACCCTTGTTTTACGCAAGCTTTCCGTCAAAAACCGACAGATCGGCGGCGCCCGATGGAAAAGAGGCAGGGATTTTTTTGATCCCGCTGGCACCCGGGCTTGACGACAGCGGTGACCAAAGGGAAATTTATTTTGAAAAAATCATGTCGCGTTTTGAAGCGGTAACCGGGCAACGGGTACGGGAATCGGTACTGTTCAAGGAATCGTTTTGCGTGAGTGACTTTGTCCGGGAATATAATTCATATAAAGGCAATGCTTACGGAATGGCTAATACGTTACTACAAACGCACTTTTTACGCCCCGGAATCAAGAGCAGCAAAATTAAAAATTTGTATTTTACCGGTCAGTTGACGGTTCCGGGCCCGGGGGTTCCCCCGGCGCTCATATCGGGAAAACTGGCAGCCGAATTAATAGAGAAAGGATCATGAAATCAATTTTTGACAGCGTTTCGCACAACTGCAGCCAAAACGTCACCAAAGCGTACAGCACCTCTTTTGCAACGGCGGTCCGCATGCTTGCGCCGTCTATACGACAGGATATCCACAATATTTACGGTTTTGTCAGGCTTGCCGATGAAATTGTCGATTCTTTTCACGATTATGACAAACCGGTACTTTTTGCCAGGTTTGAAGCCGATCTTGAAAACGCGCTTGCTGACAGGATTAGCCTCAACCCCATACTTAACGCTTTTCAGGAAACCGTACACCGTTACCAGCTTGAACGGTCATTGATTGACGCGTTTATGAAAAGTATGCGGTTGGATTTGCACAAATCTGTTTACAGCAGCCATGAAGAATACCGCGAGTATATTTATGGTTCGGCCGATGTGGTGGGGCTGATGTGCCTAAAGGTGTTCGTAAAAGGTGATCAGGCGGCGTTTGAGAATTTGAAGATGCCCGCGATGAAACTGGGTTCGGCCTTCCAGAAAGTCAATTTTTTGCGCGACCTCAAAAGCGATTATGAAACGCTTAACCGGAGCTACTTCCCTGACACTGATATCTCCAAATTGGACGAGCAAACCAAGCACCGGATCATTGCCGAAATCGAAGATGACTTCGCTCAGGGTTACCAGGGAATCGTCAATCTTCCCATCGAAGCAAAATTCGGGGTTTACACCGCCTATATCTACTATCGCAGCCTGCTTACAAAACTAAAGAACACACCGCCACTGGAAATCCGCAACCGCCGGATCCGCGTGCCTGATTATGAGAAATACGGCCTGTTTGCAAAGTGTTATTTCAACTACAAATTAAAAATGATTTGATATGTGGCTTCATGTACTGGTTTTTGTAATCACGTTTGTTTTCATGGAGTTCATGGCATGGTTCAGCCATAAATATATCATGCATGGATTTTTGTGGACGCTGCACGCCGACCACCACAAAAAGGATCACGATTCATGGTTTGAGCGCAATGACGCTTTCTTTATCATTTATGCGGTTATCAGCATTGGTTTCTTTCTGCTTTGGCAAAACGATATCCTGGAAATTGGGCTTGCCATCGGACTGGGGATTTTTGCCTATGGTGTCGCGTATTTCATTGTTCACGATATTTTTATCCATCAGCGGTTCAAGCTTTTCAGGAATGTGGACAATCGCTACGCACGAGCGGTACGCCGGGCACACAAAATGCACCACAAACACATCGGCAAGGAACATGGCGAATGTTTTGGAATGTTGTGGGTGCCGATAAAATATTTCCGCGAGTCGCTGCCAATGAAAAAGCGCCCGGAGGCGCTTAAACATGATTGATGATTAAATTAATTCGAACCGAATTATTAATTATTAATTATTAACTATTAATTATTAATTAATTTTAATTCTTCTTCCCCATCATTTCCTGAAGCGGCTTGAGCTGCTCCATATCGAGTTTGGAACTCTGCATCACCGAGACCATGTTCAGTACATCGTCGGGTTGCATGTCATTGCCCAAGACGCGGATCACCGCAAAGCCCGTCTCCTTTGCACTGCCAAAAATCACGAATTCCTCGATTGATTCATCGGTGCCAACAAAACTGACACTCCCGCCTTCCTTGCCCCGCCCAAAGTGCATCAATTCCTGGTACTTTTCATCCTTGAGGATGGCCGATACCTTTTCGCGCTCGGCCTCGTACTTGTGTTTGTTCTTGTCATCGAGTTTGAAAGCGAGCACATTGATTTTGTCAAATGCTTCCAATGCGGCCTTCTGGTCATTTGACAATGAATCTGATGCAACATTGAGAATGCTTGGCGATAAATCCAGCGCAATAAAGTCGCTGTTTTCCGTTTTTTCGACAAAATACTTCTGCAGCGTTGGCTTCTGGTCGCACGATGCGATTAGCAAAGCCATGGCAATTACGGCGATAAGTGTCTTCATTATTTAGTTCCTTTGGGAGTTTTTCCGGCGCGCTTGATGTCATCGCCACCGGGCAGGTTCAATTTTTCAGTCAGCATTGAAATGTCGTTCAGGTCAAACTCACCCGTAAGTGACATCAATACGGTTTCGTTGCCTTTGCCCTGTCCTTCGATAAACATCAGGAGTTCGCGCACCTGGGTTTCGGTGCTGCCTGATTTAACCATGATCCGGACGTTCTGCCCTTTGTCATTAACGCGCATCAGCTCTTCAAGCCCGGCTGATTTTATGTGGCGCTCGGCAGTATTTTTCATCTCATTGGTCACGGCCTTGCTTGATGTGGTAAAAACCTTGAGATTGTCCAATTTCTTGATCAGGTTCAGGTATTGCTGTGATTCCTTATTCTTGACATTGCCCATCATCTGGAACATTTTTTTGTTCACGATGACCGATGTCACGTCATCCTGGCCGTCAAATTTGTCAAACGATGTCTGGGCCTGGGCCATGGTCGGCATCAAGGCGAACAAAATTACCGCAGCCAGGGATTTGATGCTGTTTTTAAGATTCAAGATTTTCATAAGTTCTAAATTAATTTTTGTTGATGTAATTCCGCTGTCCCGCGGCGGGGGCGTCAGTGGGCGAATACAATTTGTTTGGTTGCTTCATATTCCCCAACATAGTTAACGCTTTCAAAGCCTTTGTTTACGTTTCCTGACAACAATTCCAGCGCTTTCTGTGTTTCGGCGAACGCCTGGGCCGGGTCATCAAAAGTCCCTAAATCCTGAGGGCGCTGGCTATTAAAGTAAAGAAATGAACCCACTCCCAGCAGAACTGCCGCCGATGCTGCCCAGGATAACCATTCCGCGCGTGGCTTGGCTGGTTTTAATGGTACCTGTTGTTCGGGTTTTTCCTGCCGGGCCACCGAATAATAGCAAAACATTCCCTTGTACTGCATCAGGTGCTGCGCAACACCGTCAGAGTTGAAGTATTCCTGCAATTGCTGCTCTTCGGCAACCGAGGTTTCGGCCTCAAAATATTTTTCCAGTAATGATTCTACTTTATGCGATTCCATAATTGTGCGTTTTTGTCATGTTTTCCCTAATGGTTTTTCGCGCCCGTGACAATGCCACGCGTATCGCGGTTTCCTGCATCCCCAAAATCTCGGCCATTTCTGAAAATTCGTACTGTTCGATATCGCGCATCTGCACAATCAACTTTTGCTGCTGGGGCAAATTATTGATGATTTTCTCGGCCCAGGCCCAGCTGTCACAGTCTTCAACCTGCTGCGCCAGCGGAGCTTCGCGGTCAGTGAAATTGTTGTGTACTATTTTCAGGTTCCCGGCCCTTTTGGACTTCAATTGGTCCAGGCAATAATTCTTGGTCATGGTCATGGCAAGCGCTTCAACACTCCTGTATTCCTTGAGCTGATCACTTTTGTTCCACAATTTGACCATCACTTCCTGGGTGGCATCTTCAGCCTCTTCCACACTCACAAGTAGCCGGCGGGCTACCCTGAACACTTTATCCCGGAAAGGACTTACGATTTTCATGAACTCGATTTGGTTCATCCTTGATTGTTTGCGAGCGCACTGGGCGCCCTTGGTTGATTGATTTAAAGCCAAGACGAAGGTCAATTTTATTTGTTACAAACTGAAATAAAATATTATTCGGATTAATTTAGCTTTCTGATGCCTATGAAAAACAAACTGTTCCCATACCTGGCTGTGCTTCTGCTCTTATTGGTCAGCTGCGAAGACCACGACGATTATGACGTTCCCGATGATTTGCGCGTGCATGATTTTGTATGGAAGGGCCTGAACCTTTACTATCTGTGGCAGCCCGATGTTGAAGATTTGGCCGATGACCGGTTTGGGAACCAGAAACAACTCAATGATTGGCTGCAGACAAGGCCTGCGCCAGGCGAATTTTTCCAGTCGCTGCTTACAGGGCCGCAAACTGACCGTTTTAGCAGGATTTTTAGCGATTACAGGGAGTTGGAAGGTGTACTTAGCGGAACCACCAATACCCATGGCGCTGATTACGGGTTAAAGTATAAACCGGGCAGCACCTCGCAATTGTTCGGCTGGGTGCGTTACGTATTACCCAATTCGGATGCCTCGAACAAAAATATTTCGCGCGGTGACATTTTTCATGCCATTGACGGCCAGGAACTCACAATCCACAATTACCGGGAACTGCTTGGCCGGCAAAATTACACGATGCACCTGGCCGATTTTGACGGCGGAAACATCACCCCGAACGGCCAAACCGTTACCCTGGCCAAGTGGCCCATCGCCGAAAATCCCGTTTATGAAACGCGGCTGTTTGAATTTGGCCCAAATAAGATCGGCTACGTGATGTACAACGGCTTCTACCCGAATTTTGAAGCGCAGCTCAACCAGGCTTTCGCCGAATTCAAAACAGCGGGGGTGAACCGTCTGATTCTTGACCTTCGATACAATTCAGGCGGATCCATCGGCACCGCTACCCGCCTGGCCAGCATGATCACCGGACAATTTGCCGGGCAGGTTTTTGCCGCCGAGCAGTGGAACCCGAAGGTCATGCAACATCTTGCCGCGCAGGGCGGGCAGGTACTTACAAACCGCTTTGGGCAAAACCTTGCAGACGGAACGGCAATCAGTAGCCTGAACCTCAGTGAAGTCTACGTTCTTACCTCGGCAGCGACCGCATCGGCCAGCGAACTGGTCATTAATGGTCTTCGCCCTTATATCAACGTGGTACAGATCGGCGAGACCACAACCGGAAAAAATGTTGGCTCCATCACCCTATACGACTCTCCCGATTACAGGAAGGACGGCGCGTCAACAAGGCACCGGTATGCCATGCAACCCATCGTGCTCAAAGTGGTGAACAGGGATGGTTTTGGCGATTATCAACAAGGCCTACCGGCTGATTACGAACTGCCTGAAGATCTGGAAAATCTGGGCGAGATAGGCAGTATTGATGAACCTTTGCTCTCGACGGCCATCGGCCAGATCACTGCCAACGGCCGGATGTATCACAGGCCACCCAGATTGAAGCTCAGGGACGCCGGCAATTTGCGCCAACTTGAACCCCTGCGGCATGAAATGTACAAATAACCTTAGTTGAAATAGAATCCATTCGGGCCCAGACCAGCAGGTATTTCGGCCAATTGCTGGCCTGCCAGATTGTAAACGAGCACCTTGCCATCAGATGCAAAATCACCGGCGGCCTCACTGATGTAAACCTTGTCATCGTTTACCGCAAAACCGTATCCTATGTAAGGTGAAGTTGAATTCGTATCAATAAAAGGCTGCGTCGAAACTGTTGCTGCCACCAGGGGCTGCGCGTAAATCTTTGGGCCGGCGGTAAAATACGCCATTCCCCCCTCAATATCGAGGTTCAAGGCATACAACTC
>JAEZGB010000122.1 GCA_023437485.1 Bacteroidota bacterium | reverse complement strand
ACAGCCCCTGCCCTTCACATATTGTCCGTCATCATTCATCGCCTAAAAATAACAACCCGTTTGCAGGTGTCACTGTTAATTAACGCTACTGTTGATAAAAACTTATCTTTGCCAAAAAACTCCAATGAGCCACTCGGTTTCGGGCTTTTCCAAGCTCACCAAAGACGAAAAGATTGACTGGATTTCCACCACTTATTTCAAGGAACCGCAGGAGGCATCGGCACTTATCAGAAGTTACTGGAATTCCGATGCAAAACTCCAGCAATTGCACGACGAGTTCATTGAGAACACCATCACCAATTTTTACCTGCCGCTGGGGGTAGCGCCAAACTTTCTGATCAACGGTTCCTATTACACCATCCCGATGGCCGTCGAAGAAAGTTCGGTTGTGGCCGCGGCAGCAAAATCGGCCAAATTCTGGTCCACCCGAGGGGGATTCAAGGCAACGGTCCTGGGTACTGAAAAGATTGGGCAAGTTCACCTTAATTACACCGGATCGGCTCAATCGCTCCAAAACTTCTTCAATAAAGTAAAGCCGCTTTTGGTTGCCGACACTGACCACATTACCAAGAACATGCGCGCGCGGGGCGGTGGCATTACCAGTATCGAACTGATTGACAAAACCACAGCGCTTGACCATTATTACCAGGTACACGCCACATTTGAGACCCGCGATTCCATGGGGGCCAACTTTATCAACACCTGCCTGGAGCAGTTTGCAAAAACGCTGGGCCGCGAGGCCGCCGGTTGGCCTGAACTGGATGGGGAACTCGAAGTGGTCATGAGCATCCTGTCCAATTACGTAACCAATTGCGTGGTCCGCGCCGAAGTATCCTGCCCGGTTGCCGACCTGGCCGAAAAGCACATCCATGACCCTGAGGACTTTGCGCGGCGCTTTGTCCGGGCGGTCAACATCGCCCACGCCGAACCTTTTCGCGCCGTGACCCACAACAAGGGAATCATGAATGGCGTTGATGCCGTAGTAATCGCTACCGGCAATGATTTCAGGGCGGTGGAAGCGGCAGCCCACGCTTATGCGGCGAAAGACGGCCAATACGCAAGCCTTTCCCACGCCGAGGTCACAAACGGGATTTTTAGGTTCTGGATAGACCTTCCCCTGGCCCTGGGTACCGTGGGCGGGCTAACCTCGCTGCATCCGCTGGTAAGACTTTCGCTGGAAATGCTGGAAAACCCATCGGCACAACAACTCATGCAAATTGTGGCCGTTGCCGGCCTTGCGCAGAATTTTGCCGCGCTCCGGTCCCTGACCACCACCGGGATTCAGGAAGGCCACATGAAGATGCACCTGAACAATATCATCAATCAATTCAATGCGACCAAAGAAGAGCGCCACGCCATTCGCGAACATTTTACGGCAAGGCCGGTTTCACACGCGGCGGTGGTTGAATATATTGAATCTTTAAGGCATTAGGAGCATATTCCTGCTCTGCGCTGTATCTTTAGGCGGATAACCCGCCTAAAGGATGCCGCTTCGATCAGGGCTGGGCATCGCAAAAAAAAACCAACCATGCAGCAAAAATTTTACAGCAACGGAAAACTCCTGCTCACCGGCGAATACCTGGTGCTGGACGGCGCCCTGGCCCTGGCCGTGCCCACAAAATTTGGCCAGGACATGATTGTGGAGCCGGGCGGGGGCCGTGAAATCCAATGGAAAAGCGTTGACCACGACGGCAGCGTCTGGTTCAGTGGCCGCATCGGGCTGGCCGAAATTGAAAACCCCTCGCCACCCGAGCATTCCATCAGGGCCACCTTGATCAACATTCTCCACGAAGCCTACAAGCTAAATCCCGCGCTGGTTGCCGGTGAAGGCTACAAAATAACCACCCACCTTAGCTTTCCCCGATACTGGGGTTTGGGAACATCATCAACCCTGATCAACAACATCGCGAGCTGGCAAAACATTGATCCGTTCAAATTGCTTCACAACAGTTTTGGCGGAAGCGGTTATGACATCGCCTGCGCACACCATTGTTCGGCGCTGCTCTACCAGTTAAAAGACCATGAGCCTGTTGTCACCGAAGTAAAATTTGACCCACCGTTTGCCGACAAACTTTATTTTGTTTACCTGAACCGCAAACAAAGCAGCAAGGCCGCGATTGCCGCCTACCACAATAACAGCCGGCAGGGCCTCCATGAATCCATCAGGGAAGCGAACCGCATTACCCAAACCATTCTGGCCACCGACAATCCCGGTGTTTTTGCCAGGGCCCTGGAGCACCACGAATCGCTTTTGTCAGCCATTCTGGAAATGAAGACCGTCGGGGAGGCATTTTTTCAGGATTTTGACGGAGTTACTAAAAGCCTTGGGGGCTGGGGAGGCGACTTTATCCTGGCTATGGCTCAGCAGGACCCCACCGAATATTTTAAGTCAAAGGGTTTTCCTACCGTGATTCGGTTCCGGGACATGGTGCTGCAGAACCGAAATTAACGCAAATGTTTAAAACAAAAAAAGGAGGCCAAATGCCTCCCTTTTTTATTTTGGAAAAAAATTCTAGTAATTGAATTTTGCCCTGTTGTCTTCAATATCGGCGTTTTCCTTAAGTGCAGGGATTACGCGGGCAGCATCGCCGCCTTTCATTTGTTTGATCTTATTGACGTACGCTGCATGGTCTTTCAAGGCAGGCGCTTTGGCCACTTGCTTGGTCTGCACCATGTAAACCCCTGAATTTCCTTCAACCGGCCCTGATGTTTTGCCTGCACCGATTGCCAATGCTGTACCCACCACTTTTGGTTCGGCGCCAAGGTTTGGCAATACGCTGTTTTCAACGGTCAGGTCATTGGCCTGCATTACAGTTACACTGTTTGCCTTGGCAACGGCATCAAGAGATCCGCCTTTCATTTTGGCTTTGATCACCTCGGCTTTTTTGCGGTTCTTCAGGATGGGCTCAACAGTGACCCTGGCCTCTTCAATGGCCATAAGCCCTTCTTCATTTATTTTCTTGAGTCGGGCAATCACATTGCCCACGTTGGCTACCTCAAAACGCTTAACATCGCCAACTTTGGTTCCGCTTTCAAAAGCCCAGCGAACAATTTGCCGCTGGCTGCCGATGGATCCAAAATTCTCGTCCATTACCTTGGCCTTAACCGGTGGGTTAACCGTGAGGCCGGCTGTTTTGGCAAGCGCGGCAAAATCACCGTCCTGAGCATCCATTTCAAACTTCACCGCCTTGGTGTACATCTGGTCGGCAGTGGCTTCAGAGGCCTCAATGCGGCGTGCCACGGTCGCAAGCCTTATGGCGTCCTGCTTATCGGTGATGTTGATGATGTGGTATCCGAATTCAGTTTCAACCAGGCCAATAGAACCTACGGGATTGTTGAAAACGTAATCATTAAAGTTCTTTACCATCTGGCCCGGCTGGAAATAACCAAGGTCACCCCCCTGCTGCGCTGATGAATCATCTGAATTGGTAAGCGCCAACATCATAAAGTTGCCCGGGTTTGCTTTTGCCTCAGCCAAAAGTGATTCGGCTTTGGCTTTGGCCTCTTCCTTGGTGCGCTTCTCGCGCATATTGGGAACCTGAGTCCCTTCCCATGAAATCAGGATGTGGCTGGCCTTGGCATTCGCCCCGGACTTGCGCCCCAAAACTTTGGATACCGCGTAGTAGTCACCGCGAACGTACGGCCCGTACACCCCGCCTTCCGGCGTCGAGAAAATCTTGTCGGCGTGTTCGGCCGGAAGATCTTTTTTGGCAACGTAGGTGGAATCAAAAGGAACGTCTGAATTTTGATTGACAAACTCGGCGATGTTGGTAGCTTCGCGGAATCCGGGCAAGGTATCGTTCTTGCCGGTTTCTTTATTGTAAACCACGCGCCCATCCAAAAGCGCCTTCACCTGCTCCTGAACTTCGGTCTGGTCATCAGCCGATGGCTTATCTTCAACCACCACATACTCGATCTCACGGGTTTCGTCGGCTTTGTAACGCTTTTCATTTTTGCGCATGTACTCAACAATCTCGTCATCAGACACCTTAACATCCGAATCTTTGACCGATGAAAAAGGAACCGCCACATAATCAAAGGAAACTTTGTCAGATTCCATCTGGTATTTGATCTTGCCTTCAAGATCAGTAGTGAAGATACCTCCTTTGATCATCGAATTGTAAACCATGTAGCTCGCGTTGAGCGCCGCATCCTTTTCGCGGTCTTTCAGGAACTGTACCTGGTCAGGATTGCTCTTGAAAAATTCCTTGAATTTATTCACGTCAAAGTTACCGGCTGCATCCTTGAACATTTGGTTTTGCCCAATGCTCGGATCGTTTTTGAAGGTCTCGATGATGTGTTGCTCGCCTACCCGGATGCCCAGTTTTTCAAATTCTTCAGACAAGATCGCAATCGCGATTTCCTGCTCCCATACACGGTCGGCGGCCATTGTGGCCGACATTCCCTGCTGGCTCTTGCCCAGGTTCACCACTTTGAGGTTAAAATCTTCAAATGCGATATCCTTGCCGTTGATGCTTCCCACTTCACGCGACATTTGATTGAACCCGCCGCTCTGGAAGATGTCGCCAATAATAAAGGCGAACAGGCAAAACCCGATAACCAGGATTAGTAAAAGCGAACGTTGTCTGATCTTGGATAAAACTGCCATATCTATAAGGTAAAATTTGAATTCAGTCTGCGAAAATACAATTATCTGTCAAATAATTGCATCCGCAGAATTTAATTTTGCCGCCGCGGCCAAATTCACGATTGCGGGCGGTTGCGCTGCTCCATTTTCCGGGCAAAGTGCCTCCGGAAGAAAAACAGGAAAACAGCCACCACGCTAAGGATTATGCTGAGCCAGAAAGATCGGCCCTCCTGATGGCGCTCATAGGCGTCGTAGAGGAAAAAACCCGCTGCGAGCAGGTAAACAAAGGAAGTGTACTTAAGGTAATTCATGATTCGGATTGGTCTATTTCACCGCTTATGCGCTGTGAGTTTACTATTTTGAAGTCTTTGCTGAAATCAATCCCCTGCCCCCTTGAGACGCCTTTGGGATCGGTAAATTTAAACGGTTTCTCAGTAAAGAACCATTCGTTTTTTTGGTCGTAGTACAACTGCTCGGTCTCCATGAGCTGGCCGGCCTGGTTGGAAATCCTGACATTGCCGCGCAGGTCAATGATATCAGTGGTTTTATAGGTAACGGCATAATCTGATGTGACAAAGGTCTGTTTGCCGGCGGCGTCGTAAAAGGTAACGTTAACGCCTTTGGGGAATTCGGTAAATGGATATTCCACCGTCGAATAATCGCGCATTTGCCTGCTTACCAAAATGGAGGTTATGCGCCCCGAATCAGTATACTTTAAATTGAAATCCATCGCTTCGCCGCTGGGCGTGAATTCAGAAAAACGGCTTTTCTGGATTTCCCTGAACGACCCTTCGCAACCACTGACGGCCAAGGCGGCCGTTGCCAAAATGAGCATCGCCGTCCGCATCACTTTGAAGGGATTTGAACTGCCTCATTTATCCAGCAATCGGGTTTGAATGATTTTCCGCGCAATCCCGAGGCTTTGATTTCCTGTGCCGACGGAAGATTTTTGCGATACCGGCCGGCCTCGGCCTCGGCGGATGCCTTGAGTTCGGGCTGGACTGCACCGGCTTGCATCGCCGATTTCAGGGCCAGGTAATGCAACGCCTTGCGCTCAAATTCATTTTTCCCGCAACCGGAATTCGCGTACAATGTGGCCATTAACAAATGCGCACGACCCATTTTGGGATTGGCTTCCAGCGCTTGCCGCAATTTTTGATGTGCGAGCGCTGGATCTCCCGACAGTCTCATCGCGCTCCGGTACAAAATCTCGGCTTTTTTCGGCAAGTCGGTTTCACGGTTGGCGGCCTGGTCCAACATCGCATTGGCGGCATCGGTATTGCCCAATCTTGATTCAACCTCTGAGAGTGCCAGCGCCGATTCAGGCGAGGCTTCAGCCTGCTCCCAACTTCGCACAATGGCGGCATACAAAGTGTCAGATTGGCAATTCTTGCGGGCCAGCACACCTGCCGCTGTGGCCAACCATTCCGGATCATTTTTACCGTCAAACTGCGCAGCGTACACCGGAAGCATATTTTCACAGTTGAGTTCGCCTTCCATCAGTGCATTGATCCCCTTGGCAGCAAACCGGTAAGGTTGTTTGCGGACGGCGGTTTTTTGTGCAGCCGCGAGCGTGGCCGATATTTCGGAATGGCGTTCGATTAATTGTGACAGCGTTACCTTGCCGGAGGTGTATTGCGCGTGGTAACCTGTAAAATAATCGTATAGGCCCTCGGCGTCGGTAAAATTTTTGCGGTCCTGGGCGTAGGCCTTTTCAAGGAATTGATAGGCTTTCGCCGAGTCCTGGGCCGAACGTTTCCACACCTTCGCCTTGCGGATCAGGTGGCCCTTGTCATTGACCGGGTTTAGTTGGTCGTATTTGTCATAATACGCAAAAAGGAGGTCCCTTGCCGCCTGTTTGTCACTGTCTGAAGCATTGTCCAACCGGATCCGAAGCACCTTTTCAATATTGTCATAGGCCTTGGGGAGGTAAGCGCAATCGGCAGGGGCAGTTTCAAAAGCATGAAAAGCTCCGTTGTAATCACGCAATTCCATAAAACTGTTAATCCTGGTCACAAAGGATGCACAGGCGTCCTGAGCCAAGGTTGGGACCGACAAGAAGAGAAGAAGAAGCATTTTCATGGCTTCCCGTTTTTTGATTAATCGTAGCGGCGCTTTACAAACCAACGGTCGTTGAAGGAAAGCCCGACGGTAAAGTTAGCATAATTTTCCTGGATGAGCCCCTGGCTGGTGGTTCCGCGCCGTCCGATCTCGGCTCCGAGGTTGATATTTGAAAAAGTCCCGGCAAGCGGCAGCCCGGCACCCACGGTAAAAGCCATGTCATTAATGTTTTCACCGTTGATCACAAGCCCGGATTTCTCATACTTCAGCCCGGCGCGATAGGTGACTTTCTTGAAGTAATCAGTGAAGGAATTGTAATTTGGAACGTAATAGCCGCCAATTGAAACCCGCATCCCATTTTCAAAAGTGGAATTGCCCATATCGGCAAAACGGTTGTTGAGGCTGCTGTTGTGCATCAGCGTTAACTCTGAACCCACCATCCATTTTTTGACCTCGCCCACTCCGGCACCAAAGGCAAATTGCGCCGGGAGCGAAACTTTTGTATCGGCAACCGGAACATCATCCTCGTCAATTATGGCCTGTCCGCCCAGTTGCAGGAACTGAATGGTGGCTATCTTTCGTTCATTGCCAAAAGACAGCACCATGTGCGGCGAAAAATTTGAACTGGCATAAATTGACAGTTTTTCGTTGAGTTTGCCCTGGTAGGCGATTCCCGTATTGAATGCAACCCCGCTGGCCACTGACCGGTTAATCTCGCGCGATCCAAACTGGACACCACTGATGGTATAAAGGCCCACGGTTTCAATTTCGCCGAAATTGTAACTGACCTCTGCCCCGATGCTAAAGTTCTTATTGAACTGGTACGCTGCGCCCGCAAAAACTTTGTTGATGCCGCCCGTGCCGCTATATTTCCTGCCTTCAGGGTTGTCATCGGTCGCGGGCCGGTTGATTTTATACCCTACCGAAGTGAGCGGGGCAAGCCCAAACCCGGCCGAGAATTTTCCCATCGGAAATCCTACGGCAAGATAATCCAGCACGGTGCGCTGGGCTTTGGCGTCCTGCGATTGAGTTTTTAAGGTGTTTTTGCTGAAAGTCCCGCCCACTGAGAATGTGGTCAATTTAAGCCGTGACAAAAGCGCGGGGTTCTGAAGGTTGTAGTGGATGCTGTCGGCAAGGACTGAAATTCCTCCCATGGCGCGGGTATCGGCCGTACCCCTGAACCTCATTTCACCGATTCCGTAAAAGGAATATGGAGAAGAACTGCCCTCCTGGGCAAAAGTCGCGGCTGTGATAAAGAACATGAGGGCCGCAAAAAGCTTATTGGTCATTCGTGATTTGATATTGGAATAGTCGGTTAAGGCTCTCAAGCAGAAAATTTGGATTGGCAAATATGCGGTTTTTTAATCTGCCAGCCAAAAATTCACTATCGCCCCCAGTTAAAATTATGATAAAGTTCCCGGCGGCGCGGTAGTGGTCCATAAAGGCCTCGAGCTCTGCCACCAAGCCATTGACCACGCCGGAGTTAATGGCCTCCCGAGTTGATTTCCCGGTAAAGGAACCAGGCGCGTCCGGGGTGACCAATGGAAGTTTTGCGGTGAAGTCATGAAGCGCCCGGTATCGCATTGAAAGACCGGGCGAAATAGCACCTCCATGATAATTGGCGCAATCATCGATAAAGTCATAGGTAATGCAAGTCCCCGCGTCAATTACCAACGTATTGCATCCGGGATGGGCCAACGCCGCTCCCGAGGCAAGCACCATCCGGTCAATTCCCAAAGTTTCCGGTGTGCCGTACAGATTGACAAACGGAAATTTCCAATCGCGGGAAACCTGCTGAACGATCACATTTTTGAGCATGGGCAACTGCTGAGTACCGACACTTGTACAGACCGCATTGGTGATCCCGGGAAATTTTTCGGAAAATGCATCAATTTCAGGCGCTGCCCGCAGGAGTTCCACTGACACTTGCGCCAAAATCCTTTTGCCCTCAAACACAGCTGCTTTGGCGCGGGTATTTCCAAGATCGATGGCGAGCAACATGGCAATTGGTTTTGCGACAAAGATAGCAATTGATATTTTTGCCGATTTCTTTTGCAGGATTTAAAAATGCCGCTATATTTGCACCCGCAATAGCAACGGTACCTTAGCTCAGTTGGTAGAGCAATGGACTGAAAATCCATGTGTCCCTGGTTCGATTCCTGGAGGTACCACAACTTCAACCCTTGATCATCAGCTGATTTTCAAGGGTTTTTTTATTTCTTTTCAGTGCTCACTTCCAGCGCAATCTTCAACTATACATTTCCGGAATCTAATGGAAGCCAGGCAAAAAACAAAAACCCCCCGAGCCATTGTTCAGGGGTTTTTTATTTGCATCGGCTACAGGATAAATTTCAATTTTTTGCTGAGCGGAATAAGGATCAGCGAGAAGGCCACCGTAAGTAAAATGGTATAGATAGTCAAGGGCGTTTTGACCACGCCGCTGGCCTGTAAAAAATGCAGGAATATAGGATGCGACAGGAAAATTGCCGACGACAGCAAACTGATATTCTTGCTCGCCGATTGAATATTGAGATCCTTGATTTTGACAAAAACTATCGGACAAAAAACCACAAGGCTCAAAAGGATGTCAAAACTTTCGCCATTGGAATACCGCATGTTGAACCAGATTTCGGCCAAAAGCAATAAAGTGGCACCCACCAGCGCCATATTCGAAAACCGGATATTTTTCTCATTTATTTTATAGCCAATGTAAAAAAGCGGCAGGCACATAAACAAAAAGTTTCGGTAAAGCGGAGTGTAATCCAGCAGGTTTCCGATAAAGGTGGAGTCATCGGTAATCCAGTAATTGCCCACGTACTGCAAGGCGAGTCCTGTGATAAAAAGCGTGGCCACGGCGGCATTTTGCAGTTTCTCAGGCAGACGCCGAAGATACCAAAAGCCAATGGCCGCGTAAAGCAGGTTAATGATGTACCAAAGATGAAAGTACCCGTTAAAGACCACCACCATACTAAAAAGGTCCGCTTTGGGTTGCCAGATGGGAATGTAGGCCATCATCCAGAACAAATAAAGCAAAAGGAGGCGCCTGGCCCATTTGATAAACTGCTCACGGGTTTTTACACCAAAGAAAAAATAGCCGTTGATAATCAAAAACAGTGGAACTCCCACGCGGAACAGCCCGTTGTTGAGCATGTGCGCGATGTCCCGGTCATAGTCTTTGTAAAATGAACAATGCAATCCAACCACAAATAGTGACAGGATTAATTTTAGGATATCAAGCGAAATATTGCGCAACACTACTGTTTTTTACAACATTCGTCCAATAATGCGTAGGCATCCGGGTTTGACTTCACATGATCGGCATCATAACCGATATTGCTTATGGCCTGGCGAATCCGGTTAACATCAACTTTTTTGGAATTGTACACCACCTTGACTGTCATCGCTTCCTGATCAACCGTCACCATTTGCACGCCTTTTTCCCGAAGCAGTTTTTTGTTGAAGTGCCCTCCGCAGGTTTCGCATTCCAAACAGTGATCGCAGTAAATGGAAGTTTGAATAGTAACGCTTTTTACCGCGCCTCCCTGCGCCGAGACATTCAGCGAAAACATCAGTGCAAACAATATCAGATATTTCATAAAGCAAATTTTTGCAAATATACCAAATGATTTTTGGGACGCCCCGTGTATCGGATATGGTTCGAACGAATCTTAGTAAATTCTTAATTGCGGAAATTATTGGGCAATAACCGCTATTTTTATATAAAGCCCAGCCGATGAAAAAATACAGCCGGATCATTTTTGTCCTCGCGGGGATTCTGGTACTCGTGATCGCACTGACGGTGGGGGTGAATATCTGGATCAAGCACCGCCTGCCCGGGATCATCAATGAGAACAATAATTCATCTTATCAAATAACGTATAAGGACATCTCGGTGTCCTTGCTCAACCGCAACATCATTGCACGCGATATCGTCATTCTGCCCAGAAAACCGCTTGAGTCCGGGCAGGAGAAGTTGGGATTTTTTGGTGAGATACCCTCGGTCAAGGTCAAAAATTTCTCATATTGGGACCTTTTGCGCGAAAACCGGATCAAGGCCGGGGCGCTCGTGATCACAAAGCCAAAAGCAACTTTGTTCCAACCGGCAAACCCCGCCAGGGACGAGGCGCGCAAAACCATGGCAGCGCTGGACCGCATAATTTACGTCCGCGATTTTTACATGCATGAAGGAAGCCTTCAGCTTTACCGGGGCGGAATAAGCACTCTGGTGGCCGACAGTGTCTCACTCCAGGTCGAAGGCATACTGGTGAGCCCGAACACCCTTAAAAACATCATTCCAATCGAATTTAAAAGTTACCGCGCTGATTGCCGCGCGATTTCCTACCGGATTAACCGGAATTATGAAATCCGCGGAAACCGGTTTGCGCTGATGCCCCATAAACTTGGAATCTCGAATGTGAAATTGCTCCCCTTGCAAAACAGGCGCAACTTTATTGCTTCGATTCCCCGTGAAAAGGACCAATTCACCATCACAATGCGCTCGCTTGTTGCCGATAGCCTGCAATGGGGGTTTTATGAAAACGAAGGTTTCTTTGCCAGGACCAAAGCCTTGACGCTCTCGGGCCTCAACGCCAATATTTACCGCGGAAAAATGGCGCCAGATGACCCCACTCGAAAAAAGATGTACGGTGAATTGCTTCGCGAAATCCCGTTCGAGATGAAGGTGGGCGTGTTAAAAATGATTTCGTCCAGGATTGAATATGAAGAGGAAAAAGATTTTGACCACGGCGCGGGCAAGGTGTTTTTTTCAAATTTTTACATGACCGCAACCGGAGTTGCCAGCACCCTTGGCCGAACCAAAATGCCCGATGTAAGTATTGACGTGCAGTGCCGCTTTATGGGTGCTGCACCAATGAAAACCCACTGGACTTTTAACCCGCTGGACAAAACGGACCGGTTTAACATCAGGGGAAGCATCATGAATTTTCCCGCCGGCAGGATCTCGCCTTTTACCAAGCCTTATGTAAACGCCGATTTTTCGGGCGAACTCGAGGAGGTTTACTTCGATTTTTCAGGCAACGCCGATGGAGCGTGGGGTGACTTTGCGGTAAATTACGACGATCTGAAGGTCAAGGTTTACCGAAAAAAAGACCGGAAAAAGAAAAACAAGTTCCTGACCGCGATTGCAAACCTATTTGTAAAGAATGACACCAAGGACAAGGTTACCCAGGCCGAAGTTCGCGTGGACCGACTTAAGGACCGCTCGTTTTTTAATTTGCTATGGCGTGCCGTCGCCGATGGCCTCAAACAGATCCTGATATAAAAAAGCCTCCCGAAACAGGAGGCTTTCCAACTTAAATTAAACTAACTCTAATTACTGCCTTATCATTTTCATGGTTTTCTCGCGACCGATCACGTCAGTGGCCCTGACCAGGTAAACGCCCGGAGCAAGGTCGCTGACATCAAGGGACTCACCTTGGTCCCGCAAGCCTTCGAAGGATTTAACGAGCCTGCCGGTAATAGAGAATACCTGCACTTTTGTTGTAATCGTGTTGATTGAAAACGTCCCAGCCGTGGGATTTGGATACAGGGAAACATTTTCAACTGCCTCAAACTGGTCAGTATTGAGCGTAGGCAACTGGTTGCCAAAAATCCTGTACGTTCCGGCCGGAAGGTTTATGGGAGTGGCCTGAGTGGCACCGGTTATGGCCAGGGTAGAATTGTCCATCAAATTATACCAGGTGCCGGGATAAGGAAAGTTCGGATTGATGTTTTGCGCGGCAACCGAGAAATTGGCCAGGATTACCACGTTTTTGAGCTGCGACGAAGGCAATGCGTCATCCCAGACATATATTCGTTGGCGGATGTTGTTCCCGTCAGGCGAGATGGCGTAATTGCCCTCAAAGACCGGCTCATTTACCTTCATCTCAATCATTTTTGCCCAGTCGTTATAAATCTGCGCGCGCTGGGCAACAGCCGGCCAATTGTTCTCCCATTGTGGTTGGGGTTTGGTGTCGAGTTTACAATCGCCCGGGGTAACATCGGCTTCGGTATTAACCGTACCGTTTGAACAAGTGTAAATGGATTGCTGCATTCCCAGTTCGGCGAAATGCCAGATCATTTTGGGGCCGGGAACCAACAAACTGGTTGCCCCGATGGCGGGCATCCGTGCCAGGGCATTGTTCAGATTGTTGAGCGGCGATGTCCCGGCGCTGTTGCCATAGGTCATGGCGCTGTACATCAAACGATCTTTGTCATGGCTTTCAGGATATCCCAAAAGTCGTTTACCCGCAAATCCGTGGGCTGTGTGCCCCATTCTTGAGATATCGGCGCCGGTAGCATAGCCCATGATCAGCTGGCTGTAGGCATAGGTCATTTCGCCCCACATCATAACGCCCTTGCTCGGGTTTTCGTTAAGACGATAATTTGCCCACTGCTGCTCTTCATTGTCGGCTCCAAGGTGCTCAAAGATTACGTAATGCGTCGGGTCAAGGCTCCACGAATAATCGGCGTACTCTTTCAAAACATCAACGCGGTCCTGCTGGTAGGAGTTGGTGCATGATTCGCTTCCGGAGCAATTCTGCGTAAATCCTTTGGTAAGGTCCCATCTAAATCCGTCAATTTTAAACTCCTCGATCCAATGTTTCACCACGCGTTTCACATAATTCCGGGTGCGCAGCTGCTGATGGTTAAAGTCAGAACCTACACTGTAGCTATGCGTCGCGTATTCGTTAAAGTAAGGATTGTCAACCGCGGGGTCACCCCAGCCATCGCCGTCAGGATCCTTCATCCACATCCGGACCATCGGGTTTCGGCCAAAAGCATGGTTAAGTGCCACATCCAGGATCACTGCTATGCCGTTTTGGTGGCACACATCGACAAATTCCCGAAACTTATCTTCGGTGCCGTAGAATTTATCCAGCGCCATGTGGTAGGCAGTATTGTACCCCCAACTTTCGTTGCCTTCAAATTCCATGACGGGCATTAGCTGGATCGCGTTGATATTAAGGTTTCGGAAATAGTCAATGCGGTCAATCAGGTCCTGGAAATTGCGGTTTGCGTCAAAGTCGCGGATAAGCACCTCGTAAATCACCAAATCCTCCTTTTTAGGCTTGGTGAAGTTGGTCACCTGCCAGTTGTAAGGCGACTGACCGGTCTTGAAATAAGTTACCTCGCGCTCCTGTCCGGCAGGATAAGCGGGAAGGTTCGGGTATGTCGCGGCGGGGATCCACTGGTCATCATAAGGCGAGAGCACCAAAGTTGAATAAGGGTCGGCGGTCTTTACCATTGCAGGTGAATTGGCCGTCGGCGTGGTGTCTACAACCCAATATTGGTAAGTGTTGTCGGCTCCGGGCGTAAGGCCGGTGAGTTCAATCCAAAATTTCCCCGTCGAAGGATCTTTCCGCATCGCGTAATCGGGGCCGGGCTGCCAGTTGTTGAATGATCCGGCAACATAGACAAAGTCTTTGCCCGGAGCATCGAGGACCAGGGTAACCCTGGTAGCATCAGACGGGTTGTAATTGATGCCTTCTTCAACATTTGCCGGCATCGCCTGTGAGATCACTCCGGGGTTCACGACTGCATTGAATTTGCGTGTGATGGTTGATGACCCCTGAACGATTTGCAGCGTATAGGCCTGGTTTGAAGTGATATTGTTGTGGGTAAAACTGTAGTTTGAAGTCGACGGGTTGCTGTTGATAGCAGCGCCGTTGGCCAGCAAAGTATACGAAGCGTTTCCGTTGGTATTGGTGGCCGAAACATTAAGGCTACCGCCTGGATTGACGATCGTGGTGGAGTTGTTTGCAGGCGAATTGAGCGTAACCTGGAAGGTTCCAACATTAAAGATGAAATCACCGCAAGAGGGCGGCAGCTTTAGGGTTTGCGAACCCGTCGCGTTGCGGAACACCATTCCCATTTTGGTGGCGTTGGCTTGCTCGGTCGCGTCAAGGTTGAAATAAACACTCGGGGTGAGCGTAATGCTCCAGGTGCCGTTTCCGTTGTTGGTCATCAGCCCCACACCATCATCCTGGCCCCAATTTCCCACCACCGAGAAACCGAATGCGTTGTTGTCGTCACCAATCCCGGCGTGCATATACACCTTGACCGGGTTGGAGCCCATTTGGTTGCAGGTGGCGTTGGAGAACGATACGGTAATGGTTATGGACTGGTTCACGTCAAAAACCGAAGGCGAAATGGTAACCTGTGAAAATGCGGCCACCGAGAACAGACAGGCAAACCAGGTTAAAAGTTTAAAATTTTTCATAGCTGTTTAACAAAATGAAAAAGGGCTTCCTGTTGGAAACCCTTTCCTGAATTTAATTTGCGGTAATCGAATAAGTATAGTTGCGCGGGTTGCTGAGGTCAAGCATCACGGTGTAATTTCCGGATTCGGCCACGGCAATATTGGCTCCGCCCTGCTCAAGGTTACCGTCATTACCGTCATCGCCGAAATTCAGGTCCCAGCCGTCATTTGCGCGGAATTTGATTTCCTGTCCGCCAGTAAGGTTGAGGGTAACGGTCCATTGCTTGGTATCGGGATTGTAGGTCATGTCAGTATCATTATCCCAGCCACCCGAAGTAGCCGATCCTACAACCGCCCAGTTGGTCGGCGTAACAGCGTAGACCAGGGTAGTGGTATTGGCCGTAATCCTGTAATAACCCGGAGCCGAAAGTTCGATGTTTGACTCACCTTCCTGTGCAAGGCCGCCTGAGAAGGAACCATCGTCGCCATAGTCACCCTCCCAACCGGTGTTGGTAGGCAAAATTTTGAACTCTGGCGTTGCAACGTTCATGTACACGTAACCTTCAAAATCGGTCATGCCAAATCCTGAAGCCTCGAGAGGCACGCCGTCGGCCGGTGTCCAGTCATTTCCATAACCGCTGGCCCCCTGGAAGTTTCCAACCACATATACCTTTGGAGATTCGGTTGTGTAGGGCGTGATGTTGATGGGTACCACGTTGGAGAACATAGGCTCGGCACCGTTGGCCGATGATTTGACGCGCACCAGGAAAGACGAAGTTTCATAAGGAGCCGCTCCCAAAGCCAATGCGGCATTGTTCATTGTCTCGACCGAAACCGATACCTGGTTGGTGCTGTTTGCTCCTCCCAATACTTGCGGGCTTGAGAAATCACCGCCCTCAACATCCATCTGAACCTCATAGGTCACGGCAATATCGCCGCCGTAATTGGCCTCGCTCCAAACAAAGCGCTCTGCCTGCATGTCCATGTTTTCAGGCAATAGAATGTAAGTGGTAGCCTCATCAGGGGCCGCCAGTACCGGCGCGTCGATACCCTGGATTATAGGCCTGTCCTCAACATCATCGGTGCTGCACGCGACGGCGACAATGGCAAATAATGCAATCAGTGATTTTGATATATTTTTCATTTTTTTACTTATTATAATTAATAACCTGGGTTTTGTTGTAAGTTGGGGTTGGCCACCAAAGCGTTAGATGGTATTGGGAAAAGGTTCCGGTAAGACGGTGTTGGTGCGCCGCCGGCTACATTTCCTTTCCAGGGCCACAGATAAGAGCCACCGGTAAATTTGCCAAAGCGGATCAAATCAGTCCTGCGGTGGGCCTCCCAGTGAAGTTCGCGGGCGCGTTCGTCAAGGATAAAATCCAGGTTAAGCGCGCTGCTGTTGATGTTGCCAGAATTGTTGCCGTATGCGCGCTGACGAAGAAGGTTTACATAGGTAACGGCATCGCTGATATTGCCAAACCCGCGAACGGCAACCTCGGCGTACATCAAGTAAGCATCGGCCAGCCGGAACATTGGGAAATCGATATCAACGTATTCAAGATCTACTCCTGGATTGCCGTTCACATCAATATTTTTGTACTTCCTGATGGCGTATCCATCAGTGAAACTTCCCACATTCGCAATTTCCTTGGTTTGGCCCGAGGTGTGAAACTGGGCCCGCTGATCAAGTGTTCCCGGTGTAAAGAGGTCAACAAATGCCGAGGTTGTCCTGAGCCCGCCCCAACCAGAGTTAATCCCGAAATCAGCCACGTTCATGTTTCCACCCACGGCCGCATGCGTAAGATAAGTGGTTCCCCCAAAAGTCTTGGTATAAATCCCGTCATAGGCCACTGCGAAAATGAACTCGTTTTGCGCGCCGTTTGTGTCGTTGTCCGCCAGAAACAATTCCCTGTAATCATCGTGCAGGATGTAGCTGGATGATATGATGTTGTTGATCAGCGGAAGTGCATCGGCGTAACGTGCAGTCCCGGTATAAACCTGGGCGTTCATATACAATTTGGCATGCAGCATCCAGGCAGCTGCCTGATC
>JAEZGB010000127.1 GCA_023437485.1 Bacteroidota bacterium | reverse complement strand
TAGTAAGGCTGAAGGATGAAGTTAAAGAATCCTTCTTCAGGCTCATCGCCCCGCCGCACCATCAAACGGGCCTCATGCGCGTGGTAAGGGATTCCGGTGCGCCGCACCAGGTCAATAATATCGTCATACTTTTGCTCAACGAGTTCAGGCAACGCTTCCCGCAAAGGCCTGCCCAAAATTGAACTATCCCTTCCCCAGATCCTGAGCGAAGGTTCATTGGCCAGGTCAATGATAAGCTCCGGACCCTTGAAAATATGGATGGCAATGGCGGCTTGCTTAAACAGATTGTGCGCCGGTTCCAGTGACCGGATGGTTTCATCGCGGCGGCCCAGCACAATGCGGTCAGTGACGTCGATGGCCGTATGGATGATGTAATCAATTTCACCGTCATCGCCCAGAATTGGATTGTGGATCACCGTCCAGTACATTTCAAGAAAACTTCCATCGGGCGTGCAGATGTCATAGCGATGCGAAACCAGCTCATTCTTGCGCTTGTTGGCGATGCAGACATCGAGTGATTTGCGGATGTCATTGGAAAAGTTTGGGGCGTCCGGGTTGTCGGGAAAATAGGTAAACAGGCTGCTGCCGATAAGTTCTTCCTTACGAACCCCGGCGAATGTCGAGAATTCATCGGTTGATGCTACAACGGTATACCGGGGTTTGTCTGGTTTTACTAGTGCGCTGGCACCGGGCATCGCGCCAAAGAGGGTTCTGAAATCAGGCGTGGGCAGTTGCTCCAAGAGTTTTTGGGATTGAATTTTTGACTTTTTAAATATAGGGAATACCGTTTAATCAATGTGTTAAAAATTGGAAATTTACATTTGATTTTTACAGGCTGGCGGCGTACTTTAGCCCAAAACGAACACTATGAAAATACTGGGTATCGGTTCGCGGATCTCACACCCCGAACTTGGAAAAGGAGTGGTTACCAATGTCACATCGACGCAATATTGGATCACATTTATTGACAATGGCCTGGAAACGATTGAACTGGATGCCGAATTTGAGGTGATCGAAGCGGCCGAAAACGAGGTGGACACCATAAGCCTCTACGATGTCGAGAAGACACTCAAATCAGTGTTGCAGCGCTGGAGCGACATAACACCCGCTGCCCCGATTGCCGATAAATGGAAAGGCGGAAAATTGATCATGGACCCCGGGCAGCCCGGCGTTCAGGGCAAGGAAGTTCCCATTGACACCTTTTTCCACAAAATTGTGATGGTGCGCGACAGGATTCGCGTGATGGAACAAAAAATCAATTCCAGCAAACTTGATGATGCCGAGAAAGTCGAATTGCAACAATACATCACCCGAATCTACGGCAGCCTCACCACTTTCAATGTCCTTTTTAAATCCCAGACCGATTACTTTGTGGGCGAAAAGTCAAAATGATTACTGGGCCGCGATCCGGAAAAGCCTGCCTTCGTCCGATATAGCGTAAAGCGCGCCATCGTTGCCTTGCGCCACGTCCCGGAAGCGGTCACCCTGATCAGCAAGCAAACGCTCCTCGCCTGTCACCCGGTTACCCTCAATGACCAGCCGGACGATATGCCGGCTGCTGAGCCCGCCGATAAACAGGTTGTTCTTCCATTCGGGTATGTTGCCGGCAGAATAAAACGTCATTCCGCTTGACGATACCACAGGGTCCCAATAATACACAGGCTGTTCCATTCCGGCCTTTTGTGTAATGCCCTCGCCGATCTTTTTGCCGCTGTACTCCACTCCGTAGGTAATGGTCGGCCAACCGTAATTCTTGCCGGCCGAGATCAGGTTGAGTTCATCGCCGCCCTTGGGCCCCATTTCATTGTTCCAAAGCGCGCCGGTTTCCGGGTGGATTGCCAGTCCTTGCACATTGCGGTGGCCATAGGACCAAATTTCGGGCATCGCGTCTTTCTGGCCGGTAAACGGGTTTCCGGGCACCGCTTTGCCGTCACGGTCTATCCTGACGATTTTTCCAAGCCCCGAATTGAGCCACTGGGCCTGTGGCCGGGTTTCAATGTCCGATCTTTCACCGGTGGAAACAAACAGGTTGCCATCGCCATCAAATGCGATTCGTGAACCGTAATGCTTGTCGCCATCATAGGCAGGTGTTGCCCGAAAAATCACGGTTACGCCTTCAAGCCTCTTCTCGTCAGCCGAGAGTTTGCCTTTTGCCACAGCGGTCAAATTGCCCTTTCCGCGAGGCTCCGAAAACGTCCAGTACAGCATTCGGTTGGTGGCAAAATTGGGATCCAGCGCGATGTCCAGCAGGCCGCCCTGGCCGGTGGCGTCAACTGCGGGAACGCCTCCAATCGGGGCACCGAGATCGCCCTCATGGTCCACGATCCTGATCTTGCCTTCCTTTTCAGTGATTATCAGCCGCCGCTCATCAAAAGCTGTGACCGCCCAGGGCCTTGCAAGGGTCGTATTGATAACCTTAACGGTGTACGGCGTGGTGGTGCGTACTCCGGCTACGCGGGTCTGCCCTTCAAATGCGGGCTTGTAATCAGTAACGCGATCCTGGGTTTCCACCGGCGGGTATTTGCCATCAGGCCCTGAGACGGGCTCTTGTTGCGATGTTGCCTTGTTTCCGCATGCGCACAAAAACGAAACGGCCAGGCTTAAATAAGCGATTGATTTCATACTGGGCTGGTTTTGATTTACTTAAAAGTACAAAAAAGCATCCAGTTGTTTGCAGTAAACAATGGTTCCAAAAACGTTAAACCTTTTGGTCGTTACATTTGTCGAAGGCTGGCAGTCAGACCCGGCCGTAATAAAGCGCTTTGATGATGCCGTCCGAGAGCCCGATTTTGGGGACAAAGATTTTTCGGGCACCGCTCCACTTCATCGCATTGAGGTAAATTTTGAGCGCCGGGATGATCACGTCGGCGCGGTCGGGGTTTAGTCCAAGGTCAAAAACCCGTTGCTCATAGGTAAGCGCATTGAGGGTGTTGAATTGGTTGTGAAGGTACATGTAGGACAGCGGTTGTTCCTGCGCCTTGCCTGACATTTTGAAAATCTTGTTGATGTTTCCGCCTGAACCAATCATGGTCACATTGTCAAACGGTTTGCAATTTCCGGTGATCCAATCCTGGATTTCCTGCCACACATCGTCATCGGCCTTGTTGTTGAGAAGGCGCACCGTACCAATCCTGAATGATCTGGAAGCAACCATACGTGCATTTGAAAAAAGCGAAAATTCAGTGCTTCCGCCGCCCACATCGACGTACAAATAAGTCTGCTCGGTGCGCAAGAGATGATGAAGGTCAGTCTGGGCGATGATTGCCGCTTCCTTTTTGCCGTCAATGATTTCGATCTCGACACCCGAATGGGCCTTAACCCGCGCCACAACTTCCGGTGCATTTGAAGCTTCTCGCATGGCCGATGTGGCACAGGCCATGAACTTCTCGACCTTGTGGATCTTCATCAAAAGCCGATAGGCCAGCATTGCGTCCGAAATGCGCAGGATGTTCTCTTCTGATATCCGACCTGTCGTAAAGGAGTCCTGTCCCAGCCTGATGGGAACCCTGACCAGTGAACTTTTGTTGAATTGGGTGTCGCGGCCCGCTTCTTCAACTACGTTGGATACCAGCAATCGCATGGCATTGGAGCCGATGTCGACCGCGGCAAACTTGCGGATGGTAATCTTTTCTTTGTTTTTGGATTGTTCGATAATGGGTTCAGGCATGTCAATGGGTCTTTCCAACGCAAATTAAGGCAACCGGGGCCGGCGGCGTTATTTGAATCAGATAAAAATTTACAAAGTTCGGCATCATATATTTTCAGTGATCACCTCCAGGCGGTCGCGGTAATAATTATAGGTTTCAAGTTGAGCCCGGAAAACAGGCTGTTCGCCACGAACCCGGTACTTGTTGTCCAGTTTGGCCGAATGATAGCGTGCCTTGACATTGCCCTTCCAACCCACGTTAAAGGTGTCGATAAGTTCCTTGCGGATGCGCGGATCATAGATGGGGCAGGTCACCTCGACACGTCCGTCAAGATTCCGGGTCATGAAATCGGCCGAGGAAATGAACACCTCCGGATCTCCCCCGGCCCCAAAGATGTAAACGCGCGAATGTTCCAGATATCGGTCCACAATGCTCACCGCCTCAATATTTTCGCTCATTCCCCTGACTCCCGGGATCAGTGAACAAATGCCCCGGACCACGAGCCGGATCTTTACCCCCGCGTTGCTGGCATCGTAAAGCTTGTTGATCATCTCAAAATCGCTCAGGCTGTTCATCTTGAGCCAGATGTAGGCTTGTTGGCCCGCCCGGGCATTGGCGATTTCCCGGTCGATAAGCTTGTAGAATTTGGTGCGTGTATAGTGTGGCGAAACAATCAGGTGCTTGTAGCGGTAAACGCGGTAATTGACATCAAAAAAGTCAAAGACCTTTGATACGTCCTTAAGGATTTGCTGATGGCTGGTAAACAAGGTCACATCGGTGTAGACCCTTGAAGTAACCTCGTTGAAATTACCGGTCGAAATAAGCCCGTAGCGCCGCAACTTGCCCTGCTCGATCCGGTCAATCACGCAAATCTTGCTGTGCACTTTCAGCCCTTTGATACCAAAAATAAGTTCGATCCCTTCGGTCTGCATCTGCTCGGCATAACTGATATTGCTGGCCTCGTCAAAGCGCGCCTGAAGTTCAATCTGCACCACCACTTTCTTGCCGTTCTTGGCCGCATTGATGAGCGAGCTGACAATCTGCGAATTTTTAGCAAGCCTGTACAGGGTAATCCGGATAGCCGTAACCCGAGGGTCAAGTGCCGCCTCGCGAAGGAATTTGATAATATAGGAAAACGATTGGTAGGGCGCGTTGACCAGGTAATCCTGCCTGGCGATCTTGTGCAGTATGCTCCCGTCAAGGCTAAGGCCGTCAACAGGCAGCGGGGTCTTGGGCTTGTAGAGAAGGTCAAACCTCCCCAGGTTGGGAAAATCCATATAATCGCGGCGGTTGTGGTAGCGCCCGCCCGGGATAATGCTGTCTGAAGCCGTGATCCCCATGTTGGCCAGGAAAAATCGCAGGGTATCCTTGCCGATGGACTGGTCATATACAAATCGTACCGGTTCGCCCTCGCGCCGTTCCTTGACACTGCTGGCAATTTTTTGCAGCATCGACTTGCTCATGTCAGAATCAATGTCGAGTTCGGCGTCGCGGGTAATCTTGATCATGTGCGCCGAAACGCTTTCATAATCAAAAATGTTGAAGATGCTGGAAAGGTTAAACCGGATCACATCGTCCAATAGGATCACGTATTGCTTGTCGGCAACCGGCGGAAGCACCACAAACCGGTTGATGGTCTTTGGGATCTCGATCACGGCGTAACGGACCTCGGGTTTGGACTTGAGCCCCAGCAAACCAGAGCGTTCCTGGCGCATCACCAGTTTTACCGCGAGATACCCCGAGGTGTCCCTGAGCAAAGGGAATTCGGTGAGGTCATTGAGGATGATGGTCACCAGCGCCGGGCTGACCTTTTGGATAAAAAAGTCCCGGACAAAATTTTCCTGCTCCTTTGAAAGTTCGTTTTCATTGATGATGAAGATCCCCTCCTTTTCAAGCTTGCTCTCAATGACGTTCAGGATCCTGAGGCTTTCAGATTGTTGCTGGATCACGATCTCGGTGATGTCCTTTACCAGTTGCGTGGCCGAAATGCCACCGAGGACTTTTGCACCGGATTTTCCCGATTGGCTCAACCGCCTGATGGCGGCAAACCTGACGCGGAAAAACTCGTCAAGGTTGTTTGAAAATATCCCCAGAAACCTGAGGCGGTCAAGGAGTGGAACGGTTTCGTCGCCTGCTTCCTGCAAAACGCGCGCATTAAAGGCGAGCCAGCTTTTTTCGCGGTCGATGTACTTATAGGTCGTGTTGGCCATTTTTTAAATCTTTCGGAAATAAGACAACCCCGGTGGTTCCGCGCCCGATGTGGCGCCAAGAATCAGTTGGCAGCAGGAGTTCCACCAAACCCGAAGTGGGGACATTGTCAATGTAAATATTTCCAAATTTATTGACAAAATCCGTAATAGCCTCATTATGCCCGAAAATAAAAGCCTTTTCAACATGATCCGGTATTGTGCCGATGAAATCGCGCAATTTGTCGTGCCCAAAGGTGTAAAGCGCATCGTCAAAAATTATATCTGACGCTTCAAGGCCCCACCCCCGCGCGAAAATCACGGCAGTTTCAAGTGCACGCCGCGCCGTACTGGAAAATATCATCGGGCTGGCACCGGCCATTTGCGCCGCTGCCCGGGCAACGTTTCCGGCATCCTCCATTCCCCGGGTGGTCAATGGCCGTTTATGGTCATCGAGCCCTAAGGTCCAATCAGATTTTCCGTGTCGAATTAGAACGAGCTTTTTCATAATGCAGTTTATCGGGCAATTTACCCAAAATTGAACAATGCGGTCTTGGGCAGTACAATAAAGATGCAGTTCGTCGATAATTTTTGTAATAAATTGGTTACAGAATACGGGTAAAAGTGCATTTTATCGCACTTTTTAAGCACTTTATCGATATTTTTCTTGGTTAGTAAATTTCAACCGCATAATTTCGACTGAAAATTGACCGTGAATTGGTTTTGTACTCATTATGAATTCGTTATAAGTACATTAATAGAAATATTTCAGTGATGGTCCTTTTTTAACTAGAATACGACAATGAAAACCCCTAAACGCCTAAAAATTGGCTTTTTATCGAGTATTCCTGTTATTGGTGGAAAAAAAGCATCAGGATTACAAGCGCTCATTATTTTAGCACCGTATTCTGATCTGGCCCCTTTCGGGACCGTTTGGAAATCAAATGAATCGTTCCCAAACATCATTAATCTACAAACAATGAAGATTGTTTTTTAAACACTAATGCGATGACAAAAAAATTACTTCTCTCAATTAGCATGTTGCTGCTGTTTGTTTCAAGCTGGGCACAACAAAGATCCCAGGCGTCAGTGATGCACATCCAGGATTTTTTGGGAAGCGGCCACTCTCGGGTAGCTTCCAACCCCGATGCGGCGCGCGCTGCCCAACTCCTGTTTGATGTACAGCCATCGGCATATGTAAACGGCAGCGAGATCAACGTTCACGGCGAAGGCACTAAAGTGGTGCACGCCAACGCGAGTTCGTTGCAGGCCATAAACAGCCTCCCAGCAGCGGCAAAAGCCTCGGCCGAAGCCCTTTTTATCAAGATCGAATCGGCTTCCGATAAATCATCACCCATCAACTTATCCTTACTCTCGGGCTTTCCCAACATGAAGTATGTCTATATCCTGTCCACCGTGAACAGCACTCCGACCGACATCTTCAATGCCCTGAGCAATCATTCGTCCTACACCGTTTTCTACAACATAGAAAAGGCAAATTAAAAAGTCCCGCCAATCAAAACCGTTTACCATGAGAAATCTGTACTCTCTATCAACTAAACTTGCCTGCTACCTACTGGTCGTGATCGCGCTTTTCAGCAATGTCCACGACGTGCAGGCCCAGTTGCGAGTCCCTTTCACGCAAAGGACCTCACAGTACACCCCTACAAAGAAAATTTACAATATCAAGGGTGACTTTGCCATGATCGGCAACACGAACATGACACTGCAGAATTATGCAACAGGGTCCGACAACTCCAACAACACCATGGTTTACGTGGATGTTGACGGGGTTTCGACAACCTTGAACTCATCATCGGCAACCCTTTCGCTCTCTACTGAGAATGGCGCGATCCCGACGTGTTCAAATATCATTTACGCAGGCCTTTACTGGACCGGGCGGGCTTCCAACGGATCATCCAGCCCCGATACTTTTACCGTCACCAAAAATG
>JAEZGB010000061.1 GCA_023437485.1 Bacteroidota bacterium | reverse complement strand
GGTATGAACGCTCGAGGGTTTTGAACCCGAAGTAATCGTAATTGAAATCGCGGTTATAGATCACGTGCGAATCCAGGAATTCGGCGTTGTTCTTAATTACCTCGTAAACCTCATCCGACAACAGCGGCGACTTCTTCCCGGTGCGCGGGTTGACGTAGTGGTACATGTCTGACATGGTCTCGCTGAACGACTTCTTGGTATTCTTGTGCAGGTTTGAGATCGCGATGCGGGCCGCAAGCTGGGCATAATCGGGGTGCGCGATAGTCATGGACGCTGCAGTCTCGGCCGCCAGGTTGTCCAGTTCCGAAGTGGTGACACCGTCATAAAGCCCTTCAATGACTCGCATGGCCACCTTTACGGCGTCTACCAGGTCATTGAGGCCGTAGCACAATTTCTTAATTCTGTCAGTGATTTTGTCAAACATGACCGGCTCTCTTTGTCCGCTCCTCTTTACTACATACATAGGTCGATGGGTTTGTGAGGCAGGAAATCCCTTCCCTGCATCGGGTTATTTGTGAAAACAGTTGTCAGTTGTCAGTTATCAGTCGTCAGACAAATTCGCTATTTGGCTAATTCGCTAATTAACCATTTAGAAGTCCGCGTCAAACGATATTTTTTGCGCATCCGAATCATTGTTCATGACTCCGGCCTTTTGGTATTCGGCGACGCGCTTCTCAAAGAAGTTGGTCTTGCCCTGCAGCGAAATCATGTCCATGAAATCAAATGGATTGGTTGCATTGTACACCCGGTCGCAGCCCAGTTCCACCAATAGGCGGTCGGTTACGAATTCGAGGTACTGTGTCATCAGCGTGGCGTTCATGCCGATAAGCGATACCGGAAGCGATTCAGTAATGAATTCGCGCTCGATATCAAGGGCATTGGTCAGAATTTCTTTAATGCGCGCTTTTGGCACTTTGTTAACCAAATGATGATTGTGCAGGTGGACGGCGAAATCGCAGTGGACGCCTTCGTCGCGTGAAATCAGTTCGTTTGAGAACGTGAGGCCCGGCATCAGCCCGCGCTTTTTGAGCCAATAGATTGAGCAGAATGCACCCGAGAAGAAGATGCCCTCCACCGCCGCAAAGGCGATAAGCCTCTCGGCAAATGAATCGGATGAAATCCACTTCAGCGCCCACTCGGCCTTTTTGCGGATAGCGGGAAACACTTCGATGGCGTGAAATAGCTGGTTCTTTTCGACCTCGTCCTTGACATAGGTATCAATCAAAAGCGAATAGGTTTCGCTGTGGATGTTCTCCATCATGATCTGAAACCCATAGAAGAACTTTGCTTCGGGGTATTGCACTTCGTTAACGAAATTCTCGGCCAGGTTCTCATTGACAATGCCGTCGGAAGCCGCAAAGAACGCCAGGATGTGCTTTATGAAATATTTCTCGTCTTCGTTGAGTTTATTGTTCCAGTCCGAAAGGTCCTGGTGCAGGTCAATTTCCTCGGCAGTCCAAAAACTCGCCTCCATTTTTTTATACCATTCCCAAATGTCGTGGTGTTTGATGGGGAATATCACGAATCGGTTTTTGTTCTCCTGCAAAATGGGTTCGGTGGCTGACATGGGGAATATTTTTATAGGGTTTTAACAGAATTTTAAGCCTTGGCGGCGTTTACAAAGATTGGCAATCGCAGCGGATTTTTAAAATGGTATTTTTCCACAATCGGAGATAGTTTTTAACAACGCCGTGATGATTTCGAGTATTTTGCGAATTAACTCAAATTGCTGCAAATCACGCAGTTAGGTTTCAGAAGAAAGAAACAATCCCCGTAATCACAGGGCTTGGAGGAAGATAGAAGCACGCTGGATAATTACTATCGCGTGGACTGCATTTTGTGCTCGGCGGCCACTTTTTCGAGTTCGGCGTACCAGTCGGCACCGAATCGTCTTACCAGCGCCTCCTTTACAAATTTATAGACGGGAACCTCGAGTTCCTTGCCCAATGAGCAGGCGTCATCGCAAATCTCCCATCGGTCATAATTGACGGCGGCAAATTCGAAGAAATCCTTGACGCGGATGGGATACAGATGGCACGATACAGGTTTTTTCCAGGAAATCAGTCCTTGGTTATACGCCTGTTCGATTCCGCAGAGCGCGGTTTGCCCGTCAAAGATTACATAAGCACAGTCCTTATTATCTATAAGAGGTGTTTCAAGAGTCCCGTCGGTACCGATGACCCACGTGCCCTGCTCCTCGATCGCGGCAACACCTTCGGGGCGCAAAAAAGGTTTCACCGCGGGGTAAATTTCCTCGAGGATTACCTTTTCAGATTCGGCCAACGGAGCACCCGCATCGCCGTCGATGCAACATCCACCCTTGCAGGCAGATAGGTTGCAAACGAATTCCTTTTCCAGAATATCCTCAGAGACAATGGTTTTGCCAAGTTGAAACATGGCGCAAAAGTAGTTTAATGTGGCAATTATTCAATGTGAAAATCTACCAATTAACACAGTTGACGAATGATAAATGACGAATGACACACGAGGCCAAGCCGAACGGAGAAAGCTAAATGTCGAACGGAGAAACGAGAGGCTTCACCAAGTCAGGTTTTTAAAGTCGCAAGTTTTAAAGTTTTCTACCCTAGGATATTTTAATTCGACTGATGACTGACAACTCAAGTGTCGTAAGGTCGTAAAGTCTCAAGGTCACAAAGTCTCAAGGTCACAAAGTCTTAAGGTCATAAAGTCTTAAGGTCATAAGCGCCTGCCTTGCCAATAAACATCTGGGCAGAGCGGAAACGTACTGATGACTGACGACTGACAACTGACGACTGACGACTGACAACTGACAACTGATGACTGATGACTGACAACTAATAGCTGACAGCTGACCGCTTTAAATTACCTTTGCAAAAACATTCACATGAACTTCGACTTCAGGGAAATGATAACCGTAACCATGGTATTGTTTGCGGTAATTGACATTGTGGGTTCCATCCCAATCATTGTGGACCTTCGGAGCCGGCACGGAAAAATTGAGTCAGAAAAGGCATCACTTGTGGCCTGCCTGATCATGATTGTTTTTCTTTTTGTTGGAGAGGAAATTTTAAACCTGATCGGAATTGATGTAAATTCTTTCGCCGTGGCGGGTTCGTTTGTGCTTTTTTTCCTGGCGCTCGAGATGATTTTAGGCATTCGGCTTTATCGGGACGAGGAAGCTTCGACGGCGTCCATCGTGCCCATTGCCTTCCCGCTGATCGCCGGAGCCGGGACCATGACCACGCTGCTCTCGCTTCGGGCGCAATACCAGGCCATCAACATCATTATTGCGATCGTGCTCAACATCATCCTGGTATATATCGTGCTCAAATCGTCCAACAGAATCGAGCGATTACTGGGGAAGAACGGGCTCGGAATCATCCGAAAAGCCTTTGGTGTCGTGCTTTTGGCCATCGCTGTTAAATTATTTGCGGCGAATGTTAAAGCACTCTTTGCCTAGGGGCTATTTTCTTACTTTTACCTGCTGAATTTGCTGTAATGAAACTATTCACTTACATATTGGTCGCGCTTGCTCTTGGCCTGATCATCTTTAATATCACGCTTTTGGATTTTGAGAATCTCTTTCACGGCGACAGCATGGTTGCCCTGATCGGGATTGCCGCCTCTTTTTGTGCGGTATTCATTCTGCTGATTTTCAGGATGTCAAAAATTTTGGAAGAGAAACTTAACGACAAATGATGTTTGACGTACTGATTGTGGGCGGCGGTGTCGCGGGAATCTCCTGTGCGCTGGTCCTGGGGTCCGCAGTCAAAAAGCCTTTTGTTGCCGTTAAGCAGATCGGAATCCTGACCCATCAAAAGACCTCGTCACTGCAAAATGCGCTTTTCAACAATGCTTACGGCATTCCGCCCGGCAAGACAGGCGCCGAACTGATGTCCGAAAGCATCGAAAACCTCAACCGGCTTTACCCCCATGTTATTCAGATCCCAAATGAAAAGGTGCTCAAAGTAGAAGGTTCGGCAGGCAATTTCACGGTTACCACCAACAAATCGACCTACAAGGCCAAGCTGATCGTGATTGCAGTGGGTTACGCCAACACATTTTTCATCGAAGGCCTGATGCAGTACGTGATTCCGCACGCCAAATCAAATCCAGACAAAAATCGCATCCAGCTTGCCAATCAGGACCACAAAGTCACCGATGGCATTTACGTTGCCGGAAACCTCGCCGGTTGGAGGAGCCAACTTGCCATCGCCGCAGGAAGCGGAGCCTCGGTGGCCACTGACATCCTGACCCTTTGGAATGAAGGAGGGCATGCGATGAGCCACGATAAGGTTTTATTGTAAATTTTGAATTTTAACCCGAGGCGAAGCCGAACTGAACGACCGAAGGGGAGTTAATTTTGAATTTTGAATTGGGGCCGGGTGCTAACAGGATGTTGTGAGCGCTGAAGGTATGGGTTTTGAGTTATGGGTTTTGAGACGGTCTCTTATTAAGCAAATTTCCTCATTTAGCTTCACTTCGTTCCGCTCCGTTCGCCCTTTGGGCTCGGGTCCTAATTTCCTAATTTAACTCCACTATCGCTCCGTTCCGTTCGGCTGCGCCTCGGGTCCTCATTTTCAAATTTTCAAATCTTCAAACGTCCCCAACTACCTGCTCAACACCTCCTTAATCATCGGATCTTCCTTTAGCGTAATCTCAAAATACTTTTCTTCGTCAAACAACTGCCGTGCGAATTCAGCCGTCAGGTAGCGTTTTACCAGCGCAGTGTTCTTTTGAAGACTGAGAAATAAGCCATTATCGGCCAGGTACTGCCGAAAAGCCGCGACGTAGGTGTCCTGCTCCATGACCTGGAGGAATTTGGGATAGGTAAGCGACTCAAAGTAGGTTCGGCGGGCGTCAATCTGTTCAAATACAAAGTGTCCCACCGCGCCCGATTGCATCAGATACCCAACACTTTCATGGCCGTGTTCCACTTCCAGAGGCACAAAGACATCGGGAACTATCCCGCCGCCGCCATAAACAATCCTTCCGTTCCGGGTTTTAAATTTCAGGGTATCGGCGATTTTTATGCTGTCTTTGTTGTAAAGCTCCCCGTTGTTGAACCTTTTCTCAAAGTCAGTAAAATAACTTTCGGTTCCATTGGCATAATCTTTTTGGATTGACCGTCCGCTCGGCGTGTAATATCGGGCAACCGTAAGCCTTACGGCCGATCCGTCGGTAAAATCCATTTCGCGCTGAACCAGTCCCTTTCCAAATGACCGGCGGCCTACCACCAACCCACGGTCGTTGTCCTGAACCGCGCCGGCAAGGATTTCGCTGGCCGAAGCCGAGTTTTCGTTGATCAGGATAAATACTTTCCCCGTGTGGAAATTGCCCCTTGAAGTGGCAAATGTCTTGTTGACTCGGCCTTTTTTATTTTTAGTGAAAACGATAAGTTGATTGTTAGGCAGGAGTTCATCGGCAATCTCGTTGGCCATTTCCATATAACCGCCGCCGTTGTCGCGAACATCGATGGCCAGTTCCCGTGCACCGCGGCTCTTGAGCTTGAGCAGGGCTTCGCGGAATTCCTCATAAGTGGTCTCGGCAAAACGGTTAATCTTGATGTAGCCGGTTTCGGGCCCGATCATCACCGCCGCTTCAACGCTTTTTATCGGAACAACTGATCTTGTGACATTGAACTTCAGCACCTTATCAGTGCTCTTTCTGTATACCGTAAGCTGTACCTTGCTTCCTTCTTCGCCTTTTAATTTTGAAAAAAGGCTGTCAGCAGGAAGTTTGCGCCCGTAGAGTTTGGAATTTCCAGCGTATAAAATCCTGTCGCCCGCTTTGATTCCCGCTTTTTCAGATGGCCCGCCGGCAATGGGCTTGATCACGGCAACCGAATCATTGTACATATAAAAATTGACACCGATTCCAACAAAATCGCCTTTCATGTATTCGGCAACCTCATTTTGCTCTGATGAAGGTATGTAAACCGAGTGCGGATCCAGGCGGGAAAGGATATCGTCAACCGTTACATCAACAATTGAATCGGTATTCACATCATCTACATACTCACTCTCGATAAAATCGATTAGCCGGTTAAGCTTGGTTCTATGGTCATTCCGGCTGATTCCGATTGCGGGCCCCGTCTCCTGGGGAAAATTTAACATTCCGCCTACCATGATCCCGGCCCCGATGCAGGAGAAAACAATTACGGGAAGGTATTTTTTAGTGTTCTTCATTTAATGCGGCATCATGCGCCGGAATGTATTGAACGTCAACCCCGGCTTTTTGCAGGAACTCGATCCCCGACATATCGCGGTAACCTTTTTGGTAAACCACGCGCCTGATGCCGGCCTGATGGATAAGTTTGCTGCATTCGCGACAAGGCGAAAGCGTTATGTATAGTGTTGCGCCGTCACAAGTTTGGGTAGACCTCGCCACTTTGAGGATTGCGTTGGCTTCAGCATGCAATACGTACCATTTGGTGTAACCCTGATCATCTTCACAACAGTTTTCAAAACCCGAAGGCGTTCCATTGTAGCCATCTGAAATAATCATCCGGTCTTTGACGATGATCGCTCCAACCTGTTTGCGAGTGCAGTAGGAAAGTTTTCCCCATTCGGTCGCGATCCTAAGATACGCCTTATCATATTTATTGAGCTTTCCCTCTTCCATTTAAATATTATATCATTTCCATATTTCGCTCTCAATGATCATCGGAACCACAACACCGGCAACAAAGGCGCTGGCGATCAAGGCCCAATCACGGCGGTTGAACCTTAAAAAGGTTTGCGCGACATAGCCAATGAGCAGCACCACGATCACCACAATAATCTGCGCCGCCTCTATCCCCAGGGCAAATTCAAGCAGCGGAATGAGTTTGTCAGTAGGGTTCCCGGCCAATATTGACTTGAAGTAGTTTGAAAAACCCAATCCGTGTATCAAACCAAAAAACAGCGTGATGAAGATCGCAGTGGTCGCGCTTGCTGATTTGGAGGTCTTGCCGGCGGTTAACAATCCATAGATGGCGGTGATCAGGATGGTTACCGGAATCAGGAATTCAACAAGGTCGGCGTTCATGGTGACGATGTTAAAGACCGACAACAGCAGCGCCAGCGTATGGCCCAGCGTGAATACCGAAACCAAAATCAGGATTCGCGGCCATTCCTTAAAAGTATAGGGGACCGTGAGGGCGATCAGGAAAAGAACATGGTCATAACCATTGATGTCCAGCACGTGCCGGAGGCCGATGTTGAAATAGATCCAGAAGTCACTCATGGCAAAAAAATGTAGGATTCAGGGTGTGTAAACATACAATTTTTTTGATTGGCCGTCAGGGGTCTCAAATCAAACTTTTTGCTGAATGTTTTTTTAATGCTGATAACAGATTATCTTTGCCCTAAAACCCTAACTTATGTCATTTTCCGATCTTTTCGACAGCGAATTCAAAGCCCGAAACAAGGGTCATTTCTCAGCAATGGTGCGCGTTGCCATGTCCGATGGAACAATTTCTACGGTGGAGCGGGCCTTTCTTGAGAAGCTTGCCGGAAAACTTGAAATATCGGCGGCCGAATTTGAGGAAATCATTGAAAATCCCACCAAGTTCCCCATAAACCCTCCTTATTTGTATTCGCAAAGGCTTGAGCGCCTGTATGACCTGGCCAGGATTGTTGAAGTTGACCAGCAGCTGGGCGACAAACAGGAACTGATGCTGCGTCGTTTTGCACTCGCGCTTGGCTTTACTCCCGGAAACGTGAATTACATTGTGGATAAGGCGCTGTCGCTGGTGAAAAACCATGTGGACCTGGACACCTTTACCTATGAAATGACGCACATGAACAAATAGCGTTATCCGCTGAATTATTGGTTCATTAAAAACTGATTTATGAGAGCTAAAACGCTGTTCGGGCTGCTAATCAGCCTGTTGTTTCTACCTGCGATAGCGCAAAAGGCCGACCTGTCAGATATTGCCAGGCTGGATGCCGAATACGCCCAGCTCAATCGCGAGATAACCGCACTTAAATCAAGTCTTGAAAAGGCACGTGTAAATCTGGTTGAGTACCGCTCCAGCGCCGCGCAGGCAAAGGAAGCGTCGCTTTCAGCCGCAAAAGCCAGCAGCGACAAGGCGCGAAAGGCTAAAGATGGGGATGTCCGCGATGCCAAAAGAGCTGAAAAACAGGCAAAAAAAGCGTTGAAGCAGGCCCGCAAATCCAGAAAGGCAGATAAAGACCTGAAAAATCAGGAGAAAAAAATCGCGAAGCTTGCCAAAAAAATCAGGACAAAAGAAAAGCGCCGGGACAAACTCGCATCCAGGCGCTTGTCATTATACGGAAAACTTCCTGACCTGCATCCGGTTGGCGAACCGGCCGACCGTTAGTTTGCGGCGTGCCTGGCCATGAATTCCTCAGCTTTGTCCACCATATTCCGGCTACCGCAAAAGAATGGGACCCGCTGATGGAGTTCGGTGGGTTGGATTTCCATGATTCGCCTGAAACCGTCAGAGGCCTTTCCTCCGGCCTGCTCCACTACAAAAGCCATTGGATTACATTCGTACAGCAACCTCAATTTGCCTTTTGGCGCTTTGGATGATGTTGGATAAATATAGATTCCGCCCTTGATCATGTTGCGGTGGATGTCGCTTACCAAACTCCCGATATAACGCGATGTGTAGGGCCTGTCCCCCTCTTCGCTCTGGCAATATTTGAGATAATCCTTGACCCCTTGCGGAAAATGGACATAATTGCCCTCATTGATGGAGTAGATATTGCCGTCTTCACGAAACTGCATATTGGGGTGCGACAGGTAAAAAGTGCCAATCGCGGGGTTGAGCGTAAATCCGTTGACTCCGTGCCCCGTAGTATAGACCAACATGGTCGATGTTCCGTAAATGACATATCCCGCGGCTACTTGAGCGGTGCCAGGCTGCAAAAAGTCTTCAAGGGTCACCGGAGTTCCCACGGGCGTGATCCGTCTGAAAACTGAAAATATAGTTCCCACCGAAACATTTACATCGATGTTGGACGACCCGTCCAGGGGATCCATTAACAATACATATTTATTGCTGTGGCTGTTGTCCTGTCCGGCAACGGTAATGAAATCGTCATTTTCCTCCGAGGCGATCCCACACACAATCTCCCTGTTTGTCAAAGTCTTGATAAACACATTGTTGGCGTACACGTCAAGCTTTTGCTGATCCTCTCCCTGGACGTTCTGCTCGCCCGCGGCACCCGTAATATCCACCAGCCCGGCCTTGTTCACTTTGTAGTTGACCACCTTGGCCGCGAGCCTGATGGAGTTGATAATTCGGGAAAGCTCCCCTGATGAGTATTGGAACTGCGATTGTTTCTCAATGATGAATTCGCCAAGTGTCCGGTTGCGTTCTTCCATTATTTTGTTGTGGTTGTTGCGCAAATATCGCTCTTTTTTTGCTTTTGCCTGCCGCTTTTTTCCCTCACCGCCAGTACGTATATTTGCCCATAACCGTTTTTTAGATGACGATACGCCCCGCAACTGCCGATGATATGCCCCGGGTTTTGCAACTGATTTGCGAACTCGCCGAATTTGAGCGCGAACCTGAGGCGGTTGTAATCACCGCCGATGATTTGATCCGCGACGGATTTGGGGCCCAGCCGCTGTTCCAATGCATCGTGGCTGAAGCCGACGGCAATATCACCGGTATGGCGCTGTTTTATTACCGATACAGCACCTGGAAAGGCAAGACTGTGCATTTGGAAGACCTTATCGTCACCAAATCCATGCGAGGTAAGGGAATTGGCGAAAAACTGTTCAACAGGGTACTGGAGCACGGGCAACAGCAGGGCGTCCGCCGAATTGAATGGAACGTACTGGATTGGAACATTGACGCAATCCGTTTTTATGAGAAAGCCGGGGCAAAAGTTCTTGATGATTGGAGGGTGGTACATTATGATTTGAAAATTTGAAAATGAAGACCCGAGGCGCAGCCGAACGGAACGGAGCGATAGTGGAGTTAAATTAGCGAATTAGCGAATTTACCTTATAACTATGACCTTCTAATCTTATGACTTTATGACCTTACGACCTAATGACTTTACGATCTTATGACTTTACATCCTAACTGCCTCTTTCGGACTTCAAGCGACGTTCGTCATGCGACATTCGACATAAAATGAGAATCTTCAAATTCGGCGGCGCATCTGTCAAGGACGCCACAGGCATCAGGAACGTTTACGACGTTTTGACCCAGACCGGCTATGACGACGTGTTGCTCGTGGTGTCGGCCATGGGAAAAACCACTAATGCGCTCGAGGCCGTCATCAACAACTATTTCAAAAAATCGGCTTCGCTAAGCGCCTCCTTGCAGGAAGTCCGCAAATACCACAACCAGATTTTGCTCGAGCTTTTTGAAGACGACACAAACGAGGTCTTTGCCGAAGTTGCGCGTCACTTCTCCGAACTTGACCATTTCCTGAAGCAGAACAAATCGCCCAACTATAATTTTGTGTATGACCAGGTGGTTGGTTTTGGCGAAATCGTCTCCACTACCATTGTAAGCCATTATATGCAATTCCGCGGCATTAAAACCCAATGGCTGGATGTCCGCAACCTGATCAAAACCGATTCTTTCTACCGCGATGCCAATGTCAATTGGGAAGTCACCCAAAAAAACATCGCCAAAGGCATTCGGAAAAAAGTGCTCAACATTACTCAGGGGTTTTTGGGATCGGATGAAAACAACTTCACCACCACCCTGGGCCGCGAAGGATCTGACTACACCGCCGCGATTTTTGCCTACAGTCTCAACGCTGGAAGCGTCACCATTTGGAAGGACGTTCCCGGTGTGATGAACGCGGATCCGCGCTATTTTGAAAACGCGGTACTTTTGCACCAGATTTCCTATCGCGAAGCCATTGAACTGGCTTTTTACGGCGCAAGCGTGATCCATCCCAAAACGCTTCAGCCGTTGCAAAAAAAGGAAATCCCCCTGTTTGTCAAGTCATTCCTCAACCCCCTGCATCCGGGCACCAAAGTATCAAAAGGCGCCGACCTGGTTCCGGAGATGCCCTGCTTCATTGTCAAGCGCAATCAATTGCTCATTTCAATTTCGTCAATTGATTTTTCATTTATCATGGAAGAAAACATCAGCGAAATTTTTGCGCTGTTGCACAAGTATCGGATAAAAGTGCACCTGATTCAGAACTCGGCGATTTCCTTTTCAGTTTGCTGTGATGACAAATTCGGCAATTTTGAAGCGCTCCGGTCAGCCTTGTCCCGAAAGTTTCGCGTGGCCTATAATGAAGATGTTTCGCTTTATAC
>JAEZGB010000020.1 GCA_023437485.1 Bacteroidota bacterium | reverse complement strand
CGCATCGACGACGAGCAGATGAACGTGGAAATTACCCGCGGCCGATCGGATATTTATGACATCCTGACGCACCTGACCTTCATCTTCATCGAGTCGCACAAAATCAAGAACCGCGTGTTGTTGGACGAAAGCGGCGAAGTATCGCGCGATTGGCACAAGCTGGAAAATGCGGTCCTGCAAACCAAAAAGCTTGGTCAGGCTGAACGCGAAAAAGCCATTTCGCACACGGCGAACATCCTGGGGCGAACATTTGCCGAAATCGTCGCGATTTACGACGGGTTTTCAACGCCTGAAAAACCGGATCGGTTCCTGCATATCATTTATTGGCTGGGCAAACTCGCCATTGAGGAAATTTTGGAAAGCAACAAGCGCACCATCACTTTTAGCCCTGTCCTGAGAGAGCGCCTGGGCCATCACATCCACGGTGAGATCTGGGCCAACAATATCAAGGCGGTGCTGCGCGAAAATGATTTGCTTCAACGCCCAATCCACATCATCAGCGCCAATATGCACAGCGTGATGAACTCGCTTTTCGCGACGCATGTGCTCAAAGCCAAATACAAGGACAAAACTGACTTTTATATTTACGAAGAACTCAGCCGTCCGGGTGCGCACGATGTAAGGTTCAAGGTGGAGGAATTTGCAAAACAGTCGGGAATGATCTTTTTGCCTGATACATCCGGAACCAATATTGACGTGCAAATTTTTGACACGGCGCGCATCGATTGGAAAAAATCGTCGTTCCCGAACGCCAATACGGGCGAGGACAAACCCGTACTGGTTGTGATGGACTACGCCTTTGGCGAACAGGCCTACGAGACCATCGACGAACTTTTGAAGCCCTATCAGGAATCAAAGGAAAAGAAAACTTTTTTGAATGTGCAATCAGTCTCGATCATGGGCAAGGCCGGAATCCTGGAGGGCGGCAAGGGCGATATCATGATTCCGTCGGCTCACATCAATGAGGGCACAGGCGATAATTATCCCTTTGAAAACGAACTTTCAGCCGAAATGTTTGAAGGCAACGGAATCCCGGTTTACGCCGGACCAATGGTTACCGTTTTGGGAACTTCGCTGCAAAATCGTGATCTTTTGCAATTTTTCAACAAATCGACCTGGGGTGTTATCGGGCTTGAAATGGAGGGTGCGTATTATCAAAAGGCAATTCAATCGGCTTCCAAGATCCGCAAGAGCATAAACCCGGATGTCAAGGTTCGGTATGCGTATTATGCGTCTGATAACCCGCTTGAAACCGGTTCGACGCTGGCTTCGGGTGGGCTTGGAACCACCGGGGTGAAGCCCACCTACCTGATCACGATCAAAATACTTGAACAAATTTTTAATTGCATTTAAGATGAGCCAAACTTCCAGAAGAGTGGATGACGAAGAACTGGACCTTTCCTCAATCGGACGGAACCTTTCAAATTTTTTCGATAAGATCAATTTTTTGATATTCAGGACAATACGATTTTTTGTACGCAACGCGGTGATCATCGGGATTCTTCTGGTGGTAGGTGTGGCGTTGGGATTTTACCTTGACCGTGTTCAACGGACCTATGACCACCAGGTTATTGTTTCGCCACATTTTGGAAGCGTTGATTACATGTACGGCAAGGTCAAATTGCTTGAGGCCAAGATCCGGGAACGCGATACGATGTTCCTTAAGGCCGCAGGGTTTACCAAGCCCGACAGGTTACTTGAAATGGAGATCAAGCCCGTGATTGATGTTTACCGTTTCGTGGGCCAGGGCGACCGCAATTTTGAACTTTTGAAGCTGATGTCAGAAAATGGCGACATAAAGAAAGTGATCGAAGAGCCTATTACCAGCAAACATTATAACTATCACATCATTACTTTTTCCACCCGCCGAACAACGGACAGGGCCACAACTTTGGACCCGCTGATGAACTATATCAACAACAGCGAGTTTTTCCGTCAGATTCAAAAGGAATATGTAAACAACATCAACCAAAAGATCGCGGCCAACGAGGCCACTTTAAAGCAAATTGACGCGGTTTTGGACGCGATTGGGAAATCATCGTCCGATGGCAAATCCGGAAACCTGGTTTACATCAATGAGAACACGCAGCTCAATGACGTGCTCAAGACCAAGGACGACCTGATACGCGAGCAGGGCAACCATCGTATTGACCTGGTAAGCCTGGATAAAATTGTCAAGGAAAACTCCACAATCCTGAACATTGAAAACAAGAAATCGGTGAACGGCAAGTTGAAGTTTGTGCTTCCGCTGGTTTTTATCGCGATCTTCATTGCAATCAACCGTTTCAGGAAGTTCTATCGCACACAATCCATTAAATATCAAAACGCCTGATCATGAAGGGTATTTTGCTTGCAGGTGGTTCGGGAACGAGATTGCATCCGCTTACTTTGGCGGTGAGCAAGCAATTGATGCCTATCTATGACAAGCCGATGATCTATTATCCGCTTTCGACATTGCTATGGGCCGGGATCCGCGAAGTACTTATCATCTCCACTCCGCATGATCTGCCCTTGTTTCAAAAACTTTTGGGCGACGGAAGCCAACTGGGCTGCCGTTTTGAATACGCCGAGCAGGAACATCCCAACGGCCTGGCCGAAGCCTTTATCATCGGCCGCGAATTTATCGGCAACGACAAGGTAGCATTGGTGTTGGGCGACAACATTTTTTACGGGACCGGTCTTGCTGATCTTTTGCAGGCCAATAACGACCCTGACGGTGGAATCATTTACGCGTACCATGTTCTTGATCCCGAGCGGTATGGCGTGGTTGAATTTGACGGCGAAGGCCGCGTGCTGTCTATAGAGGAAAAGCCGTCGGTGCCCAAATCCAATTACGCCGTTCCTGGAATCTATTTTTACGACAACGATGTTGTGGCCATCGCGGCATCAATCCGGCCCAGTCATCGCGGCGAACTTGAAATTACCGATGTAAACCGCGAATATCTTAAACGCGGCAAACTAAAGGTTTCTATTCTGGATCGCGGAACCGCATGGCTTGATACCGGAACTTTCAATTCACTGATGCAGGCTTCACAGTTCGTGCAGGTCATTGAGGAGCGGCAGGGATTGAAAATTGGCGCCATTGAAGAAGCGGCCTTCCGCATGGGATTTATTGATTCGGATCAACTGCGTACCCTTGCGTTACCCTTGCTCAAAAGCGGCTACGGAACCCATCTTTTAAGCCTGATCTGATGCAAGTGATCCAAACCGATATCAGCGGCTGCGTAATCCTTGAACCCAATGTGGTTGGCGACAGCCGCGGTTACTTTATGGAAAGTTACAATCAGCGCACATTTGACCAGGCTGTGGGCGCGGCCGTACGCTTTGTCCAGGACAACCAATCCTTTTCCACGCGCGGGGTCGTTCGCGGGTTGCATTATCAAACCGGAGAGTTTGCGCAGGCTAAACTGGTACGTGTGATCCAGGGTGAAGTGCTGGATGTCGCGGTCGATATCAGGCCAGGCTCATCAACATTTGGGCGGCATGTGGCGGTAAGGCTCTCGGCCGAAAACAATCGGCAATTATTTGTTCCGCGTGGTTTTGCCCACGGATTTTCAGTCCTGAGTGAATCGGCGGTTTTTGCCTACAAATGCGACAACTTTTACAATCGCGAAGCCGAGGGCGGAATCCGCTTTGATTGCCCGGATCTTGCGATTGACTGGATGATAGCCGATGTGCCCCTTGTCAGCGATAAAGACTTGGATCTTCCCAACCTTCAAAACGCCCGCCCCGCATGGTAGTCCTGGTGACCGGCGGCAACGGGCAGCTCGGCCAGGCGCTTCGGCAAACAGCGCAATTCCATACAGGGATAGAATTCATCTTCGTTACTTCGGGCGAGCTGGATATTTGTGACGCGGCGATGGTTTTGGAGAAATTTGACCGTTACCGACCTGACTTTTGTATCAATACCGCTGCTTATACCGCCGTGGACAAAGCTGAAATCGAGCCTGAAATTGCTTTTAAGGTCAATGCCGATGGAGTGGCGAACCTGGCCGCCGCCTGTTTGCATTCCGGTTGCACGCTCATCCAAATATCAACTGACTTTGTTTTTGACGGAAGCCAATCGTCGCCCTATACTGAAAAGGATACGCCAAATCCGCTCAATGTTTACGGAACCAGCAAACTTGCCGGTGAATTCAACGCGGCCAAAACCCCGAAACATTTTATTGTCAGGACTTCCTGGGTGTATTCAGATTTTGGCAATAACTTTTACAAAACCATGCTGAGGCTTGCAAGGGAAAAGGACAGCCTTACCATTGTTAACGACCAGCGCGGAACACCAACATTCGCACCGGACCTGGCATCGGCGTTGATCCAGATTATCAAATCAGGCAGCGACGCTTTCGGCACATATCACTACAGCAATCTTGGCGAGGCCACCTGGTTTGATTTCGCAAAGGAGATCTTTGTGAAAAACAGCATTGCCATTGATCTGCAACCCGTTCCCACATCGGCCTTTCCCACCGCCGCCACTCGGCCCCGGTACAGCGTCTTGGACAAGTCCAAAATCATCGAAACCTTTGGGCTGGTGATTCGGCAGTGGCAGGACGCGATTCACGGTATTATTTCCTGACGATCTTTTTGGTGACCGTCTTGTTTTCATGTGTCATCACCAGCATGTAGGTACCTGCAGCCAATCCCTCAAATTCAATCTTGCCTTGTTGCGTTAAACCGGTCTGGATCAACTTTCCATCGGCTGCAAATAGCATGTATTCGATTTGTTTGTTGGAATTGAGGTAAATCACCTCGGCAAAAGGATTTGGATAGATTGACACTGCATCCAATGGATTTTGCGGCACTCCCAATTCCTCTTCCACTGTAATCCGAACATCAAAACTTACGCTTCCCCCGCTGTTATGGGCGGTAACCGTGTATGCTGTTTCAGGCGAAGTTACCAGCGGGGTTCCCGAAATCACACCGGTAAGTTCATTAAGCACCAGCCCTTCAGGCAAAGAAGGTTCTACCGTATAATGCGTGACATTGCCCGTGACTGTCGGATAAAGTGGGTCGATTTCGCTGTTTGCCTGGTAAACGTTGGGCGAAGGGTAGCTCAATGCCATCGGCGCCGCCTCCAAAACGGTTATTACAATTTCAAATGTTGCATTTCCACCTGAATTCGTGGCCGTAACGGTGTAATTTGCCATCGCCGCTGCCTGGGTTGGTGTGCCCGTAATTACGCCTGTCGATGCTGAAAAACTCAGCCCGGCAGGAAGCGCAGGTTGAATTGAATAACTGTTGACATTTCCTGTGACTGACGGCACCAAGTCTCCGGCCGGGGTCCCAACCTGGAAAACATTTGGCGATACATAGCTCAGTGCCGACGGTGCGATGTCGTTTACCGTAATGAACAATTCGGCCGAGGCGCTTCCTGAAATATTTGATGCCGTAACGGTATATAACGTCGTTGCGCTTAATGCGGTTGGAGTTCCTGAAATGATACCGGTTTGTGCGTCCAATACCAGTCCCGGCGGAAGGTTTGGTTCAATGGCGAATGTTAGCGAGGTGCCTGATGTCTGAGGGATAAGCGGTGCAATCGCCCATCCGATGGTGTATACATTTGATTCTACATAGCTTATGGCAGGCATGTTGTCAAGGACTTGGATAAACACCTCGAATGAAGTCGATCCGCCTGAGTTGGATGCGGTTACCAAATATCCGCTATTCGCCGTGACAACGGTGGGCGTTCCCGAGATGACACCCGTTTCTGGATTGATCGAAAGTCCTGCCGGCAATTGTGGCGACACGCTGAATGTGGTTACGTTACCCACTACCGAAGGTTCTAGCGGCGTGATGGCTACGTCGGTCGTGAAAATATTCGGGGAATTGTACGCCAAAGCGAATGGCGCAATATCTTCCACCGTAATCACCACTTCGAAAGTTGTGGATCCGCCCGAGTTTGTTGCCGTAACCACATACCCTGCGGTAGCTGAAACCGCTGTCGGAGTTCCCGAGATTACCCCAGTTGTAGTATTGAACGAAAGCCCTGCAGGAAGCGTCGGTGAGATCGAGTACGATGTCACGCTTCCGG
>JAEZGB010000186.1 GCA_023437485.1 Bacteroidota bacterium | reverse complement strand
ACCGAATGTTCTCCGCCAACCTGCCTGAAGCCTACCAATGTCCAGGTTTCCAATATTTCGCTGGATTCAGTGGTTGTCAGCTGGACTGAAAACAACACGCCGCCGGGGACCACATGGGACGTTATCGTTTTGCCGGCCACAGCGCCGCCGCCAGGGCCAGGGGCAACCAGTTTCACCACGGTAACTACAAATCCATATACCTTTACCGGGCTGGAACCTGCGACGCAGTATGTAGCCTATGTGAGGACCGTTTGTTCTGAAACTGACAGCAGTTTTTGGAGCAATGGCGCATCGTTCAGTACTTTAATCTGCCTACCGAGCAACCTTTGTGAATATGCCTTCGTAATGGTTGATTCCTTTGGCGATTCGTGGAACGGGAACACCATGACCGTGTCGCAAAATGGAATTGAGGTGATCACCCTTACCGGACCAGGTTTTGAAGATGACAACAACCCGGTAACAGTAACCCTTGAACTTTGTAATGGAATTCCATTTGAACTGTTCTGGAACACCGGTGGCTCCTTTGCCGGCGAAGTGGGGATTCAGGTAATCAATGTACAGACAGGTGATGTCCTGTTCACGCATGCACCTGGAACCAACCTGCAAGGCACGGAACTTTACTCAGCTGTTGTGGACTGTATCCCGGCAACCTGTCCAAAACCCGTGCAGTTGACGGCAACAGAGGTGACCGAAACCACCGCATTGCTAAGCTGGGTTGAGGCCGCTTCGGCAACCCAGTGGGAAGTCATTATTTTGCCCGCAAACTCGCCTCCGCCAACAAGTTCTACCGTGGGCATTGCGGCAACTAACCCATATCTAGCCACAGGACTGACCTCGGGAACGCAATACGTGTTTTATGTACGTGCTATCTGCGGTGAAGACGATAACTCAAATTGGGCAGGACCAGTTCAATTCGCCACGCTTATCACCAATGACGAGTGCGAAACTGCGACCGAAGTGGGAGTTAACCCCGGCCAAGAATGTACGCTTTTCGCCTCCGGAACAGTGATCGGCGCCACGCCGTCCAACCAACCAAATACATGTTTTGGTTCCGATGACGATGATGTCTGGTATCAATTTACCGCGCAGGGTACTATTCACACCATCAGTTTGAATGACGTTACAGGTTCTACAACTGATCTTTTCCACGTTGTGTACAGCGGCGATTCTTGTGGTAACCTTACGCAATTGTATTGTAGCGATGACAATCAGAGTATTGCCAATAACCTGGTGGCGGGCCAGACTTATTATGTTCAGGTCTATACCTGGACGGCCACGCCCAATCAAACCTCGTCATTCACCATTTGTATCGGAACGATTCCGCCGCCAATTACCACCAGTACCACTGAGTATACGACCGTGCAACTTATTGAAGACGTGTTGCTGAACACAACTTGCGCGACGGTAACTAACGTGACTTCATCAACGGGAATCAACTTTGGAACACCGGATAACGGTATCGGATATTTTGAACGCAATGGGTCATCTTTCCCATTTGAGAATGGGATCGTATTAACTACCGGAAATGCCAACAGCGCGCCGGGCCCCAATACGGAGATCCTCAGCGACGGTTTTGGAGCATGGCCCGGTGATGCCGACCTGACTGCGGTGCTTGCCGCACAAGGCATCACTGGAACCTTGAACAACGCTACGTTGCTCGAGTTTGATTTTATTCCTTTGATTGACGAGATCAGTTTCAACTTTATCTTCGCCTCCGAAGAGTATGGCGTATTCCAATGCGGATTTTCAGACGTGTTCGCATTCTTGTTGACCGATGTCGCCACGGGTGTAACCACCAACCTGGCCGTGGTACCGAATACAACCACCCCTATATCAGTGTTCACGGTTAGGGACAATGCATTTAATGGCGCATGCCCGTCAGTTAACCCCGAATACTTTGGCGATTTCTATCAGTTGCCTCAAGGGCTAAGTCCTCTGGGTGCGCCTACCAATTTTAATGGGTTAACGGTGCCGCTTACAGCCAGTGCGACGGTTGTTCCCGGGCAAACCTACCATATCAAGCTAGCGATTGCCGATTTTAGCGATACGGCATTTGACTCGGCAGTTTTCCTGGAAGGGGGAAGTTTTGGCCTTGGAAACGTGGAGCTTGGTGAAAACCTTCTGGAAGAAACCGGAAACGCGATCTGCGCCGGAGGTTCAACCGTGATCGATTCGGGTCTTGACCCTGCCATCTATGCGATCCAATGGCTGCAGGACGGTGTCGAAATTGAAGGTGCAACAGGGCCGACCCTTACGGTTTCGGAAGAAGGGTCTTATACCATTGAGGTGAATTATATCGGTACCACCTGTGTGGGTAGCGATTCCATTATTGTTGAGGTTTATGAACCCATTCAAGCCGGCGAGGCCAATGACCTGTTTCAGTGCAGCGAACTGCCTACCGGGGTCTTTGACCTGACTGAAAATGAAGGATCCTTATTGGAGAACCTTGGCAGTGGTTATTTTGTGACCTATTACCTGACTGCCGAAGATGCGGCTGCCGAGGTGAATGCCATCACGACGCCATCTGCTTATACCAATATTGCCAATCCGCAAACTATTTACGTGCGGGTTGAAGCGAGCCTTGGCGGATGTTTTACCGTAACGAGTTTTGATTTGATTTTGCAGGATCTAACTCCTCAGTTCACACTTCCTGAAGATTATACCATTTGTAGCGGTGCCGACTCCACGATTTCGGTAAGCCCGATCAATTTTGACCTTGTCGACGCCGTGTATGCCTGGACGCTCAATGGGCAACCTCTGCCGGACACCACGCCAACCATTACCGTTACCGGCAGCGGGCTTTATGAGGTCACAATCCAGTATCAGGGTTGTGAGGCTACTGACGGAGTAAATGTTGACGTGATAGATGGTCCTGAAATTATTAATCCGGGAGACCAATTGGTCTGTGAAGAATATATACTGGAGCCGCTTGAAGTGGGCAATTACTTCACGGCAGCCGGAGGACTTGGCACACCATTGTTTGCGGGGGATGTAATTTCGGAAGACACCACCATTTATATCTTTGCTGATAACGGCACATGTACTGACGAAGACAGTTTTGTAGTGGATATCATCGGAACCCCCGTCATCCCTCCTGTCACTGACGTTACGGCTTGTAACTGTTATGTTCTTCCGGAGCTTTCGGTAGGCAATTATTACAGTGGCCCTGACGGTACGGGAACGATGTGGAGTGCCAATGACACTATTTGCGATGACCAGACCACGGTTTATATTTACGCCCAGAGCGGGACTGACCCCAACTGTGTGGCCCAGGCGAGCTTTGTGGTTACCATCGGTACCCTGAGCATCACCGCTCCTGAGGATGTGGTTGCCTGTGGCAGTCACACCCTTGATCCGCTGACGGCCGGAGGTTACTTTACCTCACCGGGCGGAGTTGGCCCGATTGACATCAGCCAGCCCATCACCCAGAGCCAGACCATTTATGTCTATCAGCAGGACGGAACCTGCACCGCCGAGGATTCGTTTGTGGTGACCATCAACACAACGCCACAGGTAGGCACCTTTGAGGACATCCAGTGGTGCGGCCCTTACACGCTTCCGGCCCTTACAACGGGCAGTTACTACACCGACACCCTGGGCGGTGGCACGATGCTCAACGCGGGCGATGTGATCACCACTGATCAGACCCTTTATGTGTATGCCCAAAGCGGCACCACTCCAAACTGCTGGAGTGAGGATTCCTTTACGGTGACCATTTTGGCCGCCCCGAGCGTGAATCCGGTGGCCGATGTGAGCGCATGCGACTCCTTTACCCTTGAGCCGATCGTGGGCGATGGGGCGTACTTTACGGGCCCTGACGGATCGGGCACCCCGCTCAGCGCGGGCGATGTGATCACCCAGACCCAGACGCTGTATGTATATGCCCAGAACACCTCGGGATCGGCCGTATGCCCGGCCCAGGAGAGCTTTACGGTGACTATCGGCAACACGCCTGAGTTTACCATCACGGGCCAGTGTAACGGCAGCCAGTACGTGCTGACGGTGAACCCTGCCAATGGTTTTGATCCCAACGCGGTGAGTTACACCTGGAGCGCGGGGGCCACGGGCCAGATCATCGGTTCGGATGCCACCCAGTCCATCGTTGTAAGCGGCGCGGCCACCTACAGTGTGGTTGTAAGCTCGGGCGGATGCGACTCCACGGCCCAAAGCCTTGAGGTTGTTAACACCTCATGCCAGATCCAGAAAGGTATCTCGGCCAACGGTGACGGCCAGAACGATTACTTTGACCTTGTGGGCCAGGATGTGCGCCAGTTGCAGATCTTCAATCGCTATGGTGTGAAGGTCTACTCGCGGGCCAACTATTCCAATCAGTGGTACGGCCAGTCCGACAAAGGGGAGGAGCTTCCTGACGGAACTTACTACTACGTGATTGATTACGCCGTGGGAGAGACCAAGACCGGCTGGATCTACATCAACAGGGAGAGAAACTAAACCAAGAGAAGAGCACCCACCGGGAAGCAGGAAAAACCTTCCCGGGGCGGTGTTCAATAAAAACACACACCAATGAAGAAACTATATTTTACGGCCCTTGCAGCAGTGCTGCTTTCCATGGGAGAGGGCCACGCCCAGCAGGACCCTCATTATACGCAGTACATGTATAATATGAGCGTTCTCAACCCGGCCTATGCCGGAAGCAAGGAGGCGCTCTCACTGGGTCTATTGTACCGCAAGCAGTGGGTGGAGATCGAGGATGCCCCCACCACGGCTACCTTTTTCGGGCACGCCCCGGTGGGCAAGAACGTGGGATTGGGGCTTTCGGTAATCTCCGATAAGATCGGGCCGGTTGAGGAAAACAACATCTATGGGGATTTCTCCTACACCCTAAATCTGGGCGGGGAGCACAGGCTGGCTTTGGGGATCAAGGCCGGGCTTACCCTTCACAAGATCGATTTCAACCGCATCTACCCAACCCTTCCCGATGTGGACGACGGGGTGTTTGCCGGTGAGAACCCCTCGAGCTCGAACTTCAACCTGGGGGCGGGGCTTTTCTACTACACCGACCGCTATTACGTGGCCTTCTCGGTGCCCAACATGCTCAAGAGCAAATACCTGGATTTTGACGGCGCCGAGTACGGCAGCGAGGTATCGCATTACTTTTTAACCGGTGGGTACGTCTTTGACCTCTCGCCCAACGTGAAGTTCAAGCCTTTCGGGATGATCAAGACGGCCTTCAACGCGCCGGTATCGGTGGATGCCTCGGCCAATTTTTTGTTCAACGAGAAGTTTGAGATCGGAGGCACCTATCGCCTGGAGGATTCCTTTGGAGCGATGGTGGGGTATCAGATCACCCCGAGCCTGAAGCTGGGGTATGCCTATGATCACATCGTGTCGGATTTGAACGTGACCACGCCTTCATCGCACGAGATCATCCTGCTCTTTGATGTGAACTTCTCCAAAAAGGTATCGCAGTCCCCGAGGTATTTCTAACATAAAAGCACGCCAAGAACATGAAAAAATTATATATAGCATTAAGTTTTGCCTTGATCAGCGCCTTGATGAGCGCGCAGAACCGGGACACCGAGGCGGCCGACAAGCTCTTCGCGCGGTATGAGTACGTGGATGCCGCCGCGGCCTATGCCAAGCTTGTTGACAACGGCAAGGGCAGCCCGTATGTGTACAAACAACTCGGGGACACCTACTACAATATGTTCAACACCGCCGAGGCCATCAAGTGGTACGCCCGTGCCATCGAGACCGATCAGGAGGCCGAGACCTACTACCGCTACGCCCAGATGCTAAAGGGCAATGGCCAGTACGAACAGGCCAACGTGCAGATGAAAAAGTTCGCCCAGATGGCCCCCGATGATCAAAGGGCCAAGGACTTTTTGAAAGACCCCAATTACATCCCAAGGCTGATGAGCAAGGAGAAGCTCTACGATATCAAGCGCCTTGAGGCCTCGAGCGACAAGAGCGAGTTTGGCCCGGTGACCTACGGAAACGTCCTCTACTTTACCAGCGCGCGCAACCAGGCCCGCAAGGAGTACGGGTGGAACGAGGAGCCTTTCCTGGATATCTACCGCGCCGATTACAACCAAGACGGCACCATCACCAACGCGGCCACCGTATCGGGGCTGAACTCCCAGTACCACGACGGGCCGCTCTCGATCACCGCCGATGGCAACACGGTGTATTTTGCCAGCGACTCCTTTCGCGAGAAGGAGTTTGAACGCGATCGCAAGAACCGTCTCAAACTGGGCAAGAACAACATCTACAAGGCCACCAAAAACGGCGATTCGTGGAGCAATGTCACCTCGCTTCCGTTCAACAGTTCAGAATACTCCACGGCCAACCCGAGCGTATCACGCGATGGCAAAACCCTGTACTTCTCCTCGGATATGCCCGGAAGCCTGGGCGGGGTGGATATCTGGAGGGTATCTATAGATGGCGATGGCAAGTTCGGCACTCCGGAGAACCTGGGGCCGATGGTCAACACCGGGGGCAATGACTCCTTCCCTTTCATCGCCGATGACAACACCACCCTTTACTACTCATCAAACGGCAAGCCCGGACTCGGCGGGCTTGATGTCTTTAAAGTGGACCTGGCCAAAGGTACCGATGCGGTGAACCTTGGAAAGCCGGTCAATACCGAGAAAGACGACTTTAGCTTCTCTTTTGACAAGGAGAAGAACCTGGGCTTTTTTGCCTCGAACCGCACCGGCAATGACGATCTGTACGCCGCCACACCGATTTGCGGGGTGGACCTTATAGCCGTGGTCACCGATGCCAAGACCACAAAGCCGCTATCGGGGGCCAAGGTGGATATTGTGGATGACCGCCGCAATGTGATCTCAACGGTAAGTGCCGATGCCAAAGGCGAGGTGTCTTTCCGCACCGAATGCGGCAAGGCCTACACCCTTCAGGCCTCGCATCCGGGGTATGAGTCGGGTACCTTTCCGGTGGCCTCACAACAAGGCGGGGAGCGCCGCATTGACGCGCCCCTGCAGCCCATCGAGAGTATCGTGACCGAGACCCAGGTGGTGCTCAAGGACATCTATTTTGAGTTTGACAAGCACAACATCACCCGCGAGGGGGCTTTTGAACTCGACAAGCTTGTCGAGGCCATGAAGGCCAATCCAGAGATGGTGATCATGGTCAAGGCACACACTGACAACCGCGGATCGAATGCCTACAACATGGCCCTATCGGATCGCCGCGCGCGCTCAACGGTTCAGTACGTTCGCAGCAAGGGTATCGAGGCCGCTCGCATCTCCGGAAAAGGCTACGGCGAGACCGAGCCCAAGGTGGACTGCGGCGCGGATTGCACCCAGGAGCAGCACGCCCAAAACAGGCGAAGCGAGTTTATCATCGTGAAATAATTTTCCAGAAAAAAGAAAAGGCCTCCCACTTGGGAGGCTTTTTTTTGGCGCATTCGCAAGGTGTTGGGGGGAGAGTGGAGGCACAAACCTCAAAGGTCTTCAAGACCTTTGAGGTTTTAAGTTATACCGGGCATTCCATATTTAAGAACGGGAAAACCGCAAGAATTGTAAAGGTATGGGTGCAAGCATGCGCCAGAACAGAACCTCGAGCGTTATTCAGGGCCGAACCTCAAGGCTAAAAACAACCTCAAAGGTTTCTAACCCGAGGCGCAGCCGAATTGTATGGAGCGCAGCGAAATAAAACCTTTGAGGTCTAAATTACAACCGGCACCCCTGGCGT
>JAEZGB010000162.1 GCA_023437485.1 Bacteroidota bacterium | reverse complement strand
AACCAACATCAACCTTTGCGGGTTCAAAAATCAGGGTTAATATCTCGTATCCGCCCGCGACGGCCAGCGAAATTTCGCGGTTGCCTTCAATGGCGAAGGTCCCCGACTGCTTTCGCGACCGGGCTTTTTCAATAAGTTGGATCCACTGCCTGACCAGTGGGTTTTGGGTACTTTCAATGTGTTTCACGGCGCAAAGATACGTTAGTGGTTCAGGTAAAGAAAGCCCGTGAACGGCTCCGGATAATCGGGGTCGTTCAGGTCAAGCAAATAAAAGTAGGTGCCGTCGGGAACGCGGCCATTGCCAACCGTGGCGTGATGTTCGGAAATACCACCCCAATCGGGAGTATTATTGTTGCCCTCCCAGAGCAAAACGCCCCACCGGTTATAGACCTGAAGATTAAAGTTTAAAAAAATGTCGCGCAGCCCGTCTATAAAAAAGGTGTCGTTTACCCCATCACCGTTAGCCGAAACGTAATTGTAAATCGTCGGCGGGCAGTTCCGCACCTTTAAATCGACGGGCGCCACCGCGTGGCAGCTCTCATTCCAAACACGAACAAAAAGCTGCACCGGTGCCTGCGATAGCGGGTAGTGCGTGAGGTCCGGGATTGCGTTGAGGTTGTTTTCGGCATCCTGGTGGGTGGTGTGCACGCTCGCCTGGTGGGCTGGATTTGAAAGCGCCAGAACCGGGATTTGCGAAAGGTCAAAAACGGCGCTCCCAGACCCGAGGTTGCAGGCGTAAACCGGCGGAAGCGAGTTGATTTGCGGGGCAAGCATCAGCGAGACCTGAATCTCAAATGAATTGTTCGCTTCGCTTAGCTCGGTCACCTCGCCCATGTGATTGCCGTCATCGTCGATCACAAAAACAAGGCTGAAGGTATCAGGGATCCCGTCGGGCAGCGCGAATGAGATCTGGTCCTGAAAACTGCCGCCGATGGGCAAATCGGCCACCGTTTGCGATTGCGCCACGAGAACCCCGTCGGCATAAACGGCAAGCGGCGTCCCGGCCGGAAGCACATCGGTCGAATTGATATTGTAAACCGTGTAATCGCAGGCAATGACACGTGAATCGCATTCAAGAAATACGCCGTCAACCGCAACGGTCGCATCGGGAAGCTGGCTGTTCAATTTTGTGACAATCGTGTTAATCATCACGAAATCCTGTCCCGATGTGAGTTGGATCAACGCCGAGGTATCTCCGATGGCAATGTTGCTTTGGATGTTGTAAATGTCCAGGTCCATGTTAAAGAGCTGGTTGGAACCGATGATGCTGTTGGTCCCGTTAAATGCGTTGTTCCACGGATTGAGCGGCGGACTTTCAATAATGTTTCCGTTCACCCGAAGCGTCTCGTTCACGCTGATGTTGCTGTCGCCTTCCCAGGCAATAAACCCGATGCGCGCTCCCTCGTTGTCAATCACATTCAAACTGGGAAGCGAAATGGATAGCTCATTCTGAAATTGCGAAACATATTGCAGACCATCGTAAACATTGAGCTGGTTAAGCGGAAGCGCGTCGTTTTGGTAAACGATCAGTATCGCCCAGCCCGCAAAATTGGTCCTGTTTGGGCAAAATTGCTCAATTACCGGGTTGATGTCCAGTTCCGATAAGGTATAAGCCATATTGCCGTTTTGTAGGACAAAACCAGTAATATCGGCGAAAGCCGCAAAAAAAGGCAGCGTAACCGTGGGCGTGACCTGATTGAGGCTAAAGGTGCGTTCCGGGACAACATCGACTCCGTTGAGTTTGACCTCAAAGTCGCCTTCACCCGAACCCGCCCAATATAAAAAGGCCTTTTCAATTACATTTGAAGGATCCAGCGCAAGAGACGCCGTCGAGCTTGTATTGGCCACGCACGGCGCAAAGAGATTGCCGTTTTCCTGCGGGTTCATTGTATTGCCGATGAAGGTGAAATCGTACCGTCCGTTAAACTGTTGGTAGAGCGCGACGTCCTGGGCCGTGGAAAGGCAGCATGTGAGTAGCAACGCGATAAGGTAAATTTGCTTCATATCGGGCAAACAGGCGTTTAAAGATAGCAATATTTTGCAAAGCGGTTAATTGCGCGGCATTGCCACGGATTGTAAATTAATCCTTAATTTTCGGTCGTTTTGCAGCACCACCAAACATATTCGGCCACAATTTACCGGGACGGCGACCGCGCTGACTGGGATACACTGGTAAGCCTTTCGGGCAACGCCACGTTTTTGTTCAGCCGGGGGTTTATGGAATACCACAAAGACCGGTTTGACGACATCTCCATAGTTGTCCGAAAAGACGCAAAAATGGTCGCCGGGCTGCCTGCGCACCGCATTGGTGACCTTGCTAAATCGCATGGCGGCCTTACCTATGGCGGGTTTTTTCATACCCCAGAACTTAAGTTGGGAGAAGTGTTTTTCGCTTTTGAAGCCGCTTTGAGATTATTGAAACAAAGCGGGATTTCAAATCTGGAGATCAAGCCTGTTCCGGCCATTTACCATCAAATTCCTTCCGACGAACTGCTTCAGGCGCTGTTTATCGCAAAGGCGCAATTGATGGGCCGGGAAGTGCTCTCGGTGGCCGACCTAAGAGCACCCTCGCGCATTGCAAAAACACGAAGGGAGGCGATTGCGCGCGGGAAAAAAAACGCACTAGAGATCAGGGAAGTATCGCACTTTGACGAATTCTGGAATCAGATCCTGATCCCCAACCTGCAACGCCGATATGGCGCATTACCGGTACATTCACAAAAGGAAATTGAACAACTGCACCAATTGTTTCCCAATAATATCAGGCAGTTTAATGTATATGACCACGGGCAGATAGTAGCCGGAACCACCGTTTTTGAAAGTGACAGGGTGGCACACCCGCAATACCTTTCGGCACTTGAAGACCGAAACCAAACCGGGGCCATCGATTATCTGTACCACCACCTCATGGATCAGGTTTTTGATCACAAAAGTTACTTTGATTTCGGAACTTCGGTACAGGATGGAAAAATCAGTTCAAACCTGGTTTTTTGGAAGGAGTCTTTTGGCGCGCGCAGCATCGTCCAGGACCAATACCTGGTAAATACGGCCAATCACAAACTATTACTGGACGCTTTTGTATGATAAAATTCCTCGACCTGCAAAAAATCAATTCACCGTACGCCAAAAAGTACCGTGGGGCGCTCACCCAAACCCTGGACCGCGGATGGTTTATAATGGGAGAGCAGTGCGCGGGGTTTGAAAATGAGTTTGCGCAATACTGTGGAGTTAAACACTGTGTGGGCGTGGGCAACGGCCTCGATGCGCTGGTGCTGATTTTTCGCGCGTACATCCAGATGGGGAAACTCTCGCCGGGCGACCAGGTAATTGTTCCGGCCAACACCTACATTGCGTCGATCCTGGCGATCCTGCAGGCCGGACTCGAGCCGGTACTTTGCGAACCCGACGAAGCCACCTTCAACCTTTCGCCATCGGAAACCGAAAAACGTATTACGCCTCAAACCCGTGCCATCCTCGCCGTTCATCTTTATGGACGACTTGCCGATATGGAGCATTTATCGGCAATTGCCAAAAAGCATAATTTATTGCTGATTGAAGATGCTGCGCAGGCGCATGGAGCCACAATGCCAGTCGAAAGTCGAAAGTCGAAAGTCGAAAGACCGAAATCGCCACTGTCGAATGAACCAAATAAGATGATGGCGGGAAGTTTGGGTGATGCGGCGGGGTTTTCGTTTTATCCTGGTAAAAATCTGGGTTGCCTGGGCGATGGGGGAGCGGTGACCACGAACGATTTAGAGTTGGCGCGTACCGTCGCGATACTGCGCAATTACGGTTCACAAAAGAAATATTACAACGAGGTTCCGGGTTTCAACAGCCGTTTGGACGAACTGCAGGCAGCCTTTCTCAACATCCGATTGCCATATCTGGAGCGCGAGAACAACATCCGCAGGGAGATTGCTGCGCGTTATCGGCATGAAATTTTGAATCCCCTGATAAGGTTACCCGAAGATGCGAAAGAGGCGCATGTCCATCATTTGTTCGTAATTCGGTGCCAAAGGCGCGGCGAGCTACAGGAGTTCCTTAGTGCTAATGGAATCGAGACGATGATTCACTATCCGGTTCCGCCGCATCGGCAAAAAGCACTGCCTCAATTCCACAATTTGAATTTCCCAATCACCGAAAAAATCCACGATCAGGTGCTGAGCCTCCCCATCAGTCCGGTGCTTTCGCCCGATGAGGTTTCCCGGATCATATCGGCGGTAAATCAATTCAAATGAAAGAATCGGCGCGGTACAGGCAAATCTTGAGGTCCACCACCATTTTTGGCGGCGTTCAGATCTTTAGCATGTTGGTATCGCTTATCAGGTCAAAAGCTATCGCGCTTTTGATCGGCCCAATGGGAATGGGCATTGCCGGCCTGTTGAATACCGCGATCAGCGTCATTAGCAATGCCACCAGTTTGGGCCTTGAAACCAGTGCGGTAAGGCAGATTGCACAGTCAAATGTCAATGACCCCGGGGCGCTTTCAAAAACCGTTTCGGTATTGCGAAAAATTGTTTGGGTAACGGGTCTTGCCGGTGCGCTGGTGGTAGCCGCGCTCTCGCCCTGGCTTAGTGAACTTACCTTCGGCCATCGGGAACACACGGTTTCCTTTATGCTGATATCGGCCACGCTTTTGTTCCGACAACTCTCAAACGGCCAACTTGCCGTGCTTCAGGGCCTGCAGAAGGTGAGGTTGCTGGCACGCGCCAATCTTGCCGGCAACCTTACCGGGCTGTTGATCTCGCTTCCGCTTTATTATTTTTTTAAGATCGATGCGATTGTACCGGCCATTGTGATCTCGTCGGCATCTGCTCTTGTTTTTTCGTGGTATTATGCCCGGGATGTTCGGATAGAAAAAATCCGGATCCCCGCCCGGCAGGTTTTTCGCGAGGGAAAGTCAATGTTGGTCCTGGGCATCATGCTCAGCCTGAGTGCGCTGGCCACGTCAATGGTTTCTTACATTATTCATTTGTACATCAGCCGATCGGGAGGAATCGAGCAGGCCGGTTTTTACAGCGCCGGGTTCCTGCTGCTCAACACTTATATGGGCATGATCTTCTCGTCAATGGGCACCGATTACCTGCCCCGTCTGGCCGCGCTGGCCGATGATTTCACCGAGATTCGCGTATCGGTCTCGCAACAGGCGACGGT
>JAEZGB010000152.1 GCA_023437485.1 Bacteroidota bacterium | reverse complement strand
CGTTGATGATTGCGCAGCGCTGCGATGCGGAGCAGATCGACGCGCTCGAGATCGATGAAGCGGCTTACGAGGAATGTGTCGACAATTTTGAGCAGTCGCCGTGGGCAGACAGGCTTTTTTGCTTCCATGCAGGCCTTGACGAATTCATCGACGAACCTGAAGATGAGTATGATTTAATTGTTTCAAACCCGCCGTTTTACTCCGCTGAATTTTCTTCGGGGAACGAGTCCCGCGATCGTGCGAGGTTCGCTTCGGCGATGCCGCTTGAGCAACTGGCCGAGGCGGCCGGGCTTCTCTTGTCCCAGCAGGGAATTTTTGCGATCGTCATTCCCGTTGAAGACGAGGAGAAATGCATCGGCATTATGCGTGAACAGGAGCTTTTTCCGGTCAAAATTACGAAGGTTCGCGGCAATGTCGCATCGGCAATCAAACGCAGCCTGATCGCCTTCTCGCGCACCGCATCTGCACCAAAAATCGACGAGATCGCCATTGAAACCTCGCGGCATCAATACACACCCGAATACATCGGGATGACCCGCGATTTTTACCTCAAAATGTGATCAGGGATTAGTCGCGTCTTCCAGTTTGTAGCGCTTCATCTCGTCCATCGGTTCAATCGAGGCGTGGTCTTTCCACAGCGACGGGTCATATTTATTGATCCGCTGGTAGGCAAAATCCTTCTCTGAAATGGCCTCAAAGGCATCCTGCGAGAGGTCGTCGCGCTCGATATTGAGGTATTCGGTCCGGTCATTCATGCTGCCTTCCACCAAAAGATCAAACTCCACCACATCGCGGTCTTCATTGGCGAGTTCGATGAATTTAATCGGCCTGTGCAAATAAAGGTACTGCCCGTTTTCACGTGACGCATACCGAAGCATGTAGCCGTCTGCAATCGTGTTTTTGGAAAAAATCAGGGTACCGCGGCTCAGGTTCTCCTGCACCTTGATCCCCAAAACGAGTTTCAAATTGATATTGCTGAGTTTTTTGCCGTCGGCCAGGCGGTAATCGGCGCGAAGGACGGCAAAATCGCTTTCGGAAATATAGAGCCTTCCCGTATATTTCGCGGCGCTCTTGCGTGGTTTGAAATCAATTATGTATGCAAAATCATTGTCATTGAGATAGGTCGCGCCCTGATAAGTATAGGTGTAAAGTTCGGGCTGTGAGGCGAAATTCATATGCTCGCCTGTCACGATATTGTTTGAGGTGAGAATATTCATAAGCTGGCTTTTGGCCGAAAGCAACTGGGAATTCTCCTTTTTTTCCTTTTTCTTTTTCTTGTTCTGATAATCTTTGCGCAATGAAATCGTATCGCGCGAGCCGATCCATCCGCTCTTGATGCGGTAATACTTCATGGTGTCCAGATGCTTCAAAAAGAGGGTTGTGGCTTTCTTTTCAAGGTCGTCCAATGAAACCGAACGTGTTTCGTCCATAAGTTTAGTCGCCTTGGCCACATTCATTTTCGCCACATATGATTTCTTGCCGTCCTTGGTTATTGGCCCTGAGAAATACTGCACCAGATGATCGGCGTATTCACGGGGCGGCTTGCTGTTCATCCTGGAAATAAAGGACGAGATCTCGGCATTGGCCTCCTTGAGTGCGCTTTTGGAAAAACCCGTTGATTTTTTGATTTCGATATCGATCTCTTTGGGGATGAACGAGTTGCTGGTCCTGAAAAAGATCTTGTCGCTGCGCATTTTGTCCATCGACGCGTGGTTCTTCTTCAAATTGGCTTTTACCGATGCCATGATTTTGGCCGGGTCTGCCTTTACTGCCGTCACTTCCTGCAACTCGATGGCTGCCGGGCTCATTGACACAACCATTCCGGAAGATTTGAGTTGGGATAAAGTCAGGTCGCGCGACATATAGCCAAAATAAGACACATTGACCAGGGTGCCGTCGGGTTTGTTTTCGGGAATACTAAAGAATCCCTCCTCATTGGTAACCTGGCTTTGCGATTTGTCCAGGATGATATTGGCATAGGGGAGCACTTCGCCGGTGTTCGCGTCGATTACTTTCGCCGATACCTGGGCGAATGCCAAATACCCGGAGAGGAACATGATTACTGCAAGTAATTTTGTGGCCATACGATTGATTTTTAGCGTAAATATAAATATTAGGAGTATTTTGCCGGACGAACGTTTTCCGTAATTGTATCATCATAATTCAAATTTGTCAACATTTTGCGGCTGGAAATTGAATTGCGTACTTTTGCGCCAGTAAAACGCAAACCATGAAACCAGACCTTTTCCAGGCCCCCGATTACTACCTGATGGATGAATTGCTCACAGAGGAGCAGCGCCTTGTGCGCGATGCCGCCCGCGAGTGGGTAAAGCGCGATGTTTCGCCCATCATTGAAGAATATGCCCAAAAAGCCGAATTTCCAAACCAGATCATAAAAGGCCTGGCCGATATCGGTGCTTTTGGCCCTTACATTCCCGAGGAATACGGCGGTGCCGGGCTTGACCAGATCTCCTACGGACTGATCATGCAGGAAATTGAGCGCGGTGATTCGGGAGTGCGGTCAACGGCGTCGGTGCAATCGTCGCTTGTGATGTACCCGATCTGGAAATATGGAAACGAGGAGCAGCGCAAAAAATACCTGCCCAAGCTGGCCAGCGGCGAATGGATGGGATGCTTCGGCCTCACCGAACCCGATTACGGTTCCAACCCCGGCGGCATGGTGACCAACTTCAAGGACAAGGGCGACCACTACCTTTTGAACGGCGCCAAGATGTGGATATCCAATGCGCCTTTCGCACAAATTGCCGTGGTCTGGGCCAAAGACGAATCGGGGCGCATACACGGGCTCATCGTCGAGCGCGGCATGGAAGGCTTTTCGACCCCTGAAACACATAATAAATGGTCGCTGCGCGCATCGGCCACCGGTGAACTCATTTTTGACAACGTAAAAGTTCCAAAAGAGAACCTGCTTCCCAACAAATCAGGACTTGGCGCCCCACTGGGATGCCTTGATTCGGCGCGTTACGGGATTGCATGGGGAGCAATCGGTGCCGCGATGGATTGCTACGATACGGCGCTTCGGTATGCCAAGGAACGCGTACAGTTTGACAAGCCCATCGGGGCGACGCAACTTCAGCAAAAGAAACTCGCCGAGATGATCACCGAGATCACCAAGGCGCAACTGCTCACCTGGAGGCTTGGTGTCCTGCGCAACGAAGGTCGTGCAACCACCGCACAGATTTCGATGGCCAAGCGCAATAACGTCAACATGGCAATCGAGATCGCACGTGAGGCACGCCAGATACTTGGCGGAATGGGCATCACCGGCGAATATTCGATCATGCGCCACATGATGAACCTTGAGTCGGTCATCACCTACGAAGGCACGCATGACATCCACCTGCTCATAACCGGGATGGACATCACCGGATTTGCAGCGTTCAAGTAAAAATCAGGCCTCCTGTAAAGGGGGCTTTTTTTTGGCAAGTCGGCAGTACGACTGCTTCGCTTTTCAGGGATGAATGCTAAAACTTGAAATCATCAAATATCAATTCAATTAAATGCCTATTTTAGCGGCCTTTAACAATCCGTTATAAATTGATGAAAAACATTACTGTTACGGGATTGCTGGCCCTAACCCTGCTTTCCCTTCCTGCGAACAGCCAGGAAAAACCGCAAGGCCGGAAGGTTTTTGGCAAATCGATCACTTCGTCGAACCCGCAAAACGGCCTGGTCCGTTGTGTTTCTACCGAGTATGAAGCAAGCCTTCAAAAGCAAGATGCCTCGCGCCCGGGAGACGCCGCCTTCGAAGCCTGGATTGCCCCAAAGATAGCCGAGGCAAAAGCACTTCGTGCCGCAAACGCGAATAAATCTGTAAATACAGTAATCACGATTCCCGTCGTGGTGCATGTTATCCACAATGGAGATGCCGTGGGGAGTGGTGAAAACATTACCGACGCCAGGGTCATGTCGCAAATTACCGTTCTCAACCAGGATTTTCGGAGGATGACCGGCACGCCCGGGTTTAATTCCAATCCGGTAGGTGCCGATGTCGAGATTCAGTTTTGCCTAGCACAGACTGATCCGGAGGGAGCTCCTACAACGGGCATCAACCGGGTTAATCTTGGAGTTGCCAGCTGGGCGACATCGGCACAGGTTGAAGGTACTTTGAAGCCATCGACGCAATGGGATCCCAGCCGATATTTCAATATTTGGGTGTGCCAATTCTCAAACAGTTTTTCGGCCGAACTTTATGGGATTCTCGGATATGCGCAATTCCCAAGTACGTCAGGGCTTCCGGGGCTCAATCCAAATGGTGGCGCTGCCAATACTGATGGGGTGATCATTGACTACCGTTGTTTTGGTTCAAAGGCGATTGCCAATGTGGGGACCTATTTTGCCGATTATGACAAGGGCCGAACCGCCACTCATGAAATTGGCCATTGCTTTGGCCTGAGGCATATTTGGGGCGATAGCAGCGTTTGTTCGGAAGATGATTTTTGCGCCGACACCCCGCAGGCCAATACCGAGCACTATGGTTGCGAAACCGGCAGCAATTCCTGCCCCGCTCCCGGATTGGACATGGTGGAGAATTACATGGATTACTCGGATGATGTGTGCATGAACATTTTTACCCAAAACCAGAAAGACCGTATCATGGCCGTGATGCAATTCTCGCCAAGAAGGGCATCACTCGCTACCTCTACGGCGTGTGAACCCGCACAGGTTTTCCAGAATGATGGATCGCTGAACATGTCCACTATGAACATAACAAACTGCAGCACGTCATTCTCGCCTTCGGTAATTCTAAAAAATATGGGGACCGCGACCATGACTTCGGCCGTAATCAGCTATGATGTCGATGGTGGTGCCGCGCAAACCTTCAACTGGAACGGGTCACTGGCCACGGGCGCCAGCGCAACGGTCAATCTTCCGGCTATCTCGGCCACGGCCGGGAACCATGTTTTGAATTATTCGATTGCCTCAGTGAATGGCGGTGCCGATGGATTCGCCGGAAACAGTACCAAACAAACTGATTTTTCAATCGCAGGGCAATTCAACACCACGCAGGTTGTGTTCATGCTCCAGCGTGACTTGTACGGTTCTGAAACCACCTGGTCGCTTAAGAATTCGGCAGGTACGACCGTGTACAGCGGCGGTCCCTATAATGATACGACAAGCCAGCCGGCGCTGCTTACCCAAACCTGGAACGTTTCCAATAATGAGTGCTATACTTTTACCATCAATGACGGTTATGGCGACGGTATTTGCTGCGACTACGGCAATGGCTACTATGTAATCAAAACTCCGCTTGACATCCCCATCGCAAATGGCGGAAGCTTCGGAGCCACCGAACAGGTCAAATTTGGGATCAATACCAGCCTTTTTAATCCGGCGTTTGATGCGCTGTCCCAAATTGCGCTATATCCAAACCCTGCCACTGATGTAATCAACATTTCAACAGGCGCTGAATTGCCTGAAGGGTTTGCCATCTACAACGCCATCGGACAACTTATATCGCGCAAGGATGTTTCGGGTTCAGCCGATCTGTCAATACAGACTACTTCCTGGCCATCGGGGGTTTATTTCGTGAAACTGGCCAAAGGCAGCGAGACGCGAACCCTGCAGTTCATTAAAAAGTAAAACAATAAAAAAGCCCTCTGAAAGGAGGGCTTTTTTTTTATGACTCCGGTGCCAGTTCTATTTTAAGGCCATCTATCCCGGGCGTGATGGCTATCTGGCAGCCCAGCCGGCTGTTTGGTTTGACGTAAAAAGCTTCTGAGAGCATCGCCTCTTCATCGTCGTTTTTTTCAGGGAGTGGTGTATCGTTCAATACATAACACTGGCAGGAGGCGCACATGGCCATTCCGCCGCAAATCCCGATGGTTCCCTCTGGAGCCAACTCGTATGCCCGGACAAGTTCCATAATGTTCATGCTCATGTCTGTAGGCGCCTGAACTTCATGTGTAACGCCTTCGCGGTCGGTTATGTGGATGGTGATGTCCATGGTAATACTTTGAAAATTTGAAAAGGTGGCAATTTGAAAAATGGAAGAGAGAATAAATTCTGATACCCAAATCTTCAAATTTCAAATCAATCAATCGCTTTCACCACCGCCTTCTCGGCCTCCTTGCGGGTGCCGTCAAAACCGTCAACGCCTGATACGGTGGTGTATTTCAGGACATATTTTTTGCCTGGGTTTATGCGCTGGTAAACGCTTTGGCACATCAGCGTCGCCTCGTGAAAGCCGCAAAGAATCAGTTTCAGTTTGCCCGGATAAGTGTTGATATCGCCAATGGCATAGATTCCCGGAATATTGGTCTGGTAATCCAGCGCGTTGTTTACCTTAATTGCGTTCTTTTCAATCTCAAGGCCCCAATCGGCGATGGGCCCCAACTTGGGCGAAAGGCCAAAAAGCGGGATCAGGTAATCAGTTTCAATGATGCTGGTAGCGCCTTCAATATCAAGAGTAATAGCCTCAAGTTTGCCTTCGCCGTGAAGATTGGTCACTTCGGCGGGTGTAATCAGCGAAATTTTGCCAAGGTTCTTCAATTCCTGAACCTTTTCAACCGAGTCCAACGCGCCGCGGAATTCGTTTCGCCTGTGTACCAGGGTAACTTCCGATGCGATATTGGCCAAAAAAATGCTCCAGTCCAAGGCCGAGTCGCCGCCGCCGGCAATGACCACGCGCTTGCCCCGGTATTTTTCGGGCTCGCGGATAAAATAGTCAACGCCATGATCTTCATAGTCGCCGATGTTGTCAATGAGTGGCTTGCGGGGTTCAAAACTTCCCAGACCGCCTGCAATTGCAATTGAATTTGCGTGAACCTGGGTTCCCTTATCGGTGGTGACGACAAATGTACCATCGTCCAGTTTTTCAATCTTGTCGGCGCGTTCGCCCAATGTGAATCCGGGCTCAAACTGCTTGATCTGCTCCATCAGGTTGTCCACCAGTTCGCCCGCCATGACTTCGGGGAATCCTGGAATATCAAAAATGGGTTTTTTGGGGTAGAGTTCGGCAAGCTGGCCACCGGGTTGCGGAAGCGCGTCGATTAGGTGGCAGCGCAGTTTCAACAAACCGGCTTCAAAAACGGCGAAAAGCCCCGTTGGCCCCGCCCCGATGATAAGTATATCAGTTGTGATCATTATATAAAAGTGAAAGTCGAAAGTCCAAAATTGTAGTTTTTGGCGCAGACAAAATATGACCTTTATCAGCAGTCAGCCGATCCAGTGACAATTATTAATTATCAAGCCACATTGGTCACGGTCTCAATCTGCGGCGCAAATTTCTTGATCGTTGTCTCAACGCCCGCCTTGAGCGTCATGCGGTTAATGCTACAACTTACGCACGCGCCTTCAAACCGTACGGTCACATGCCTGTCGTCTTCAATGCCAACAAGTTTGATATCCCCGCCATCGCTGTTGAGAAACGGCCTGATTTCTTCAAGTGCCCTTTCAATGTTCTGCGTCAATTCTTCTGTTGTCATAACTTGAGTTTTGAATCTTACTTCTTGACCGCCGAGCAGCCTGCCATGGTGGTAATCCGGATCGCTTCGGTTGGCGGAAGGTTCTCGTTCCTTTTAACGGTCTCGCCGGCCACGCGGCTGGCAAGATCAGTGAATACGGTTTCAAGCGCGGTCCCAACCTGAAGCGCTGCGGGACGTCCGTAATCGCCGGCTTCGCGGATTGATTGTACAATCGGCACTTCGCCCAAAAAGGGAACGTCCAGGTCCTGCGCCAGGTCTCGCGCCCCGTGCTGTCCAAAGATGTAATATTTGTTTTCGGGAAGTTCTTCAGGGGTGAAATAGGCCATGTTTTCAACAATTCCCAAAACAGGGACCTTGATGCTGTCCGACAGGAACATGCCAACCCCTTTGCGCGCATCGGCAAGTGCCACCGCCTGTGGCGTACTGACCACCACGGCACCGGTAATCGGCAAAGCCTGCATAATCGAGAGATGGATGTCGCCGGTTCCCGGGGGAAGATCGATCAAAAGGAAGTCAAGATTTCCCCAATCGGCATCAAAAATCATTTGGTTCAACGCTTTGGATGCCATTGGCCCGCGCCAGATAACCGCTTGTCCCGGAGCCGTAAAAAATCCGATTGAAAGCAATTTGATCTCATAGCTTTCGATGGGTTTCATCTTTGACTTTCCGTCCACCTGGACTGAGACCGGCTTTTCATTCTCCACATCAAACATGATCGGCATTGAAGGGCCGTATACGTCGGCGTCCAGGATTCCCACGCTGAAACCCATTTTGGCCAATGAAACCGCCAGGTTGGCCGTCACGGTTGACTTGCCCACGCCGCCTTTTCCTGAGGCCACTGCGATGATGTTGCTGATTCCCGGAATTGCCTTGCCCTTAATCGGGGGCGCGGCGGTTGTCGCAGGAGCTTCAACCCTCACGTTGACCTTTACATTGGCCTCGGGTGAGAATTTTTCATGAATGAGTTTTTTGATATCTTCTTCGGCACGTTTGCGGATGTGCATCGCGGGAGTTGAGAGCACAAGGTCAATAACCGCGTCCTGGCCAAAAGTAACAACGTTTGTAACGGCGCCGCTTTCCACCATATTCTTGCCCTCGCCGGCTACTGAAATGGATTCCAGTGCCTTGAGGATTTCTTTCCTGTCTAATTTCATGTTTTTCGGTAAGTCTTATTAAGACTAAATTCAGATTGCAAAGATAAGGGTTCGGTGGGATAAAAATTGCGAAAAACAAAAAAAGCCTGCCGGGTTTTGGCAAGCTTTTGTGATTTGATTGATAATTCGGTGGACGTCCTGAAACTGCCCACCGGAAATTGATGATTGAAACTACTCGTACTTCAGGTATTTCAGGATGTCGATGCGCGTAACCTGCCAGGCTTTCGTCATAACGACCGCCAGCGTGATCAGGGCCAGCAATACGAGCGCGGCAAAAAATGGCAGCAACGGAATGTCTATCCGGAAGGCAAAATCTTCCAGCCATTTGCCAAGCAAAAGATAGGCAGGAAAAACGGCCACCAGAAAGCCTGCAATGCAAAACAGCAGGTATTGTTTTGAAAGGTTGCGCACCAGAACTTTTGTATCGGCGCCAAGTGTTTTGCGTATGGCGATTTCGCGGAATCGGCGTTCCATGGAATACGATGCCAGCGCAAACAACCCAAAAATGGCAATGGTGATGACGATAAAATTCAGGATAAAAAACAGGCTGCGCTGCTTTTGATACGTGCGGTAAGTCTTTTCAAAAGCCTTGTCCATAAAGACGTAATCAAAGGGATAATCGGGTTCGATTTGCGAAGTCCAGAACTGCTCCATGGCCGCCAATGCCGTTTCGGTTTTTTCCGGGTCAAGTTTAACGGTGACCTTGTCAAGGACGTTCTTCATCCAGTCAACTGCCTTGAAGTGGATAAAAATTACCGGTGGCGTTTGCTGCTGTACTCCATGGACATTAAAATCCTTGACCACTCCAATTACCGTGAAAGTTTCAGGCGAGAACCCCGGTTTTAGTTTTTTGTTTATCGGGTCCTTGAGGCCCAATTGCCTTGCCGCGGTTTCGTTGATGATGCAGGCGTTGATGGTGTCAGAGGCAAACTCGGCCGAAAAATGCCTGCCGGCGGTGAGTTGCATGCCCATCAGTTGCAAATAATTGTAATCGACCGGGAAATTTTGGGCCTGTACTGATGTGTCCACGTAGTCCAGGTTACTGGAACTTGAGGTGGAAGTTGGCATGGCGTTGTTGCTGCTCACGTCCAGCACGCCGTCAATCTTCATGAATGCTTCGCGGGCCTTTTCGTATTTTTGCCAGCGCAAATCTGATGAATTCGCCAGCGTCCAGTCAATTGAACTCTGCATGTTTACAACCACAACCTGGTCGCCTTCATACCCAAGTTCCATATTGGAAAGATACCGAACCTGCTCATAGACGATGTATGCGCCGATGATAAAGAACGCCGCAATGGCAAATTGAAGTACCAGCATGGAATTGCGGAGCCAGATCCCGCTTTTGCTTCGGGAAAAATTGCCCTTGAGGACCTTTAAGGTTTCAAAATCGGCGACGTAAATCGCGGGGAAAATTCCGGCAAAGACGATAACCGCGAGGAAAATCAGCAACAGTTGTCCAAAAAACGAAAGGCTTCCCAGCGACATCGATTTTCCCAGGAACTCATTGTAATGGGGAAGGGAAAGTTCCACGATGGCAAGCGCAAGCAAAATCGAAAAGAGCGTAAGTACGGCCGTTTCAAAGACAAACTGCGCAACGATTTGGGTTTTGCCGGCCCCGACGATCTTGCGTACGCCCACTTCTTTGGCCCGTTTCACCGCCGATGCCGTCGCCAAATTGATGTAGTTCACCAATGAAAGCACGAGGATCAGAATTGACAGGCCGGCCATAATCACCAGGAGCTGGTAATTTCCCCGGCCCTCGGGCATAGCCTGCAAGCTGGGCGAATGAAGCCTGATGCCGGACAGGCTGGCCAATTTCGCCTTGTTGGCCGAAAACTTTTTGAGGTAATCCTCAAGGCTCATCCCGGCTTCCCTGGCGCGCGGCTTAACATTATACTCCAGGTTCACCGCGTTAAGTTTGTCCTCCACGGCAAGGGGATCGGCCTTTGGCGCGAGTTTTACCATCATCCCGTAATTGTAATTGCCCCAGCTTTCGGCATCGTTGGAAAGATCCAGCGGCAATACCACTTTGGGTTCCAGCGATGAAGGCCTTTGGATTTCATACACAGCCCTGATGGTGTAATCGTGTTTGCTCACCTGGATGCGTTGCCCGATGGGGTCGGCGGCGCCAAAAATGGCTTGCGCGGCGTCGGTTGAAATGGCGGCGTCCTGTAATGTTCGAAAAGCCTTTGCGCTGCCTTTCACTACCTTGAACGGCACAAAACTGAAGAATGCCGAATCAGCAAACATCATCTTCTGGGTAAAATGATTTTTACCGTTTGCCGTAACGTTTTCAGTCATGTACCAGTTCCTGAAATAGGTGTAATTCACTATTTCAGGCACGTTCTTTTTGGCGATGGGCGCAAATGGCGCCGGCGTGGTGGGCCAAAAGTTGCCGTCAACATCAAAAAGCACCTGGTATGCCGAATCCTTTTCGGGGTTCCATTGGTCATAGGCGTGCTCGTCGTTCCAGTAAAGCATTGAAAAGATCACTCCCGCAATCCCGATGCTCAGTCCCAGGATATTCAACGCCGAAAACAACTTGTTGGCGCGAAGGTGATAAAGGAATATTTTGATCCAATTGTAAATCATGGCTGTGGTTTAAGTGGTTTGTTCGGCCCAGACCTGCATCTGGCGTTTGTTGCTCTTTTCCTGGAATACCACACCGTCCTTCATCATGATGGTCCGTTGTGAGAACGATGCGTCGTAATCGGAATGCGTCACCATCAAAATGGTTGCCCCCTTGGCGTGAAGGTCTGTCAGCAATTCCATTACCTCATTTCCATTGCGCGAATCCAGGTTGCCCGTTGGTTCGTCAGCCAAAATAATCTTGGGGTCATTTACCAGCGCACGCCCCACGGCCACGCGTTGTTGCTGCCCGCCCGAGAGTTGTTGCGGATAATGCTTTAACCTGTGCGCAATTCCCAGTTTTTCGGCAATCGCCTCGACTTTGCCTTTGCGTTCTGAGGCGCGGACATTGTTGTAGATCAACGGAAGTTCGATGTTGTCATAAACTGACAGTTCATCGATCAAATTAAAATTTTGAAAAATGAAACCGATATTTTCCTTGCGGACCTGCGCCCGGCCTTTTTCCTTCAGCCCTGCCATTTCACGTCCCAGGAGCGTATAGCTGCCGCCGGTAGGCGAATCCAGCAGCCCGATGATATTGAGCAATGTCGATTTTCCGCAGCCGGACGGCCCCATGATGGATAGAAAGTCGCCTTGTTTTATTTGCAGGCTAATTCCGTTGAGCGCGGCGGTTTCCACTTCTTCGGTACGGAAAATTTTTGAGAGGTTTTCGATGGTTATCATTTGTAAACGATTATAAACGGTTAATGGTTATAGTGCTTTCCAGTTGCATTTGTAGCTGCCCTTGGCTCCCTTGCCAATGAATTTTACGCGGTATTCCTCAAAGGGCTCGAGTACGACGGTCATGGAACCTTTGCCTGATTGCACAAAGCTGCTGGACCAAAGTACTTCATCTTTTTCATTGACTACCACCATCTGCAGTTTGCCTTTTTTGAGTTCCACCTCATATTCCAGTACAACATCCAATTCCATTTTGTAAGAGATTAGCTTGATGTAGGTGGTTCCGTCGTAGCGGCCAAATTTGGCGTGGGTAGACTTATTAGTGTTGGTATTTCCCCATTTTGAATCGGTTGGAGGGGTTTCAAAGTAGGTTCCGGCGGCAACAAGGTCGGCGTAAAGTTGCGTCTCCATGTCCTGCGCTTTTGACAAAGGTGCCAGGACCAGGGCCAAGATCAAGATTAACTGTTTCATTTTTTGAGTGATTAAGATTATTATTCAGTGATGTTCAATTTTTCGATTTCGCCGTATTGGTCATAAGATGACGTCACTACCCGTTCGCCGGGTTTGAGCCCGTCAAGGACTTCATAGTAAAATGGATTTTCACGCCCGGTTTTGATGTCCCGTCGCTCGGCCGAATTGCCATTGACCACAAAAATCCACTTGCCTGCCGTTTCATGGTGGAAGGCTCCCTTGGGCAGTACCACGGACTTTTGCTTTCCGGAGAGGGTAAGTTTCACGCCCAGGCTGAGTCCCTGCTGAAGTTGGCGGTCCTGGCCTTTTTCAAACTGAAGTTCGGCCTGGAACCTTCCGTTGCGCACTTCGGGCAGCACTTTGGTCACGGTTACTGGCAACACCTGGCCTTTGAACTCGACCTCGCCCTTTTGGCCTTCGGCAAGCCTCTCGAGGTAAAATTCGTCAACTTGAGCTACCAATTTATAGCCGTCCATTTTATCGATCTTGCCAATACTCTGGCCCGCCTGGAAAGTTTGGCCGAGGATCGCGTCAAAAGACGTCAGCCTTCCTGTTTCAGGGGCGGTGATCAGGAAATTTTTCTTATTGCTGCGCAGGATTTCAAGGCTTTTTTGCATTGTGGCAATTGAAGTTGCAATTTGCTCGATTTGGATCCGGTTGGCCATCTTCTCACGGCGGATGTTGAGCTCGATGTCGTCCTTGCGGCGTTGCTGATACCGGAGATTTTCCTGTGATGAGAGGTATTCGTTACGGCTAATGATGTCTTTTTTGTACAGTCGCTCATTGATATCGTGCTGGCGCTTCGCGTCGATGAAATCATGCTCGATCACAACCAGGTCCTTGGTGAGGTTGATTTCCTGGTTGCGGATGTTGAGCTTGGCCGATGAAAGGTTGTTTATCTGTTCAATGATGGCCGTTTCCTGGGTGAGGTAGCCCAATTCGGTATTGGGGTTGTACATTCTGGCGAGTGCCTGGCCTTTGGTAACCAGTGCGCCGTTTTCGACAAATATTTCCTGGACCGATCCTCCCTCGATGATGTTCACCAACATCGAATTCAACGGTTCGGCCTTGGCCTGGAAAATAATGAAATCTTCAAAGTAATCGCTTTTAACTTCCTTGATCAGCAATTCGCCGCGGGTCACATTCAGCGATTTTTTATTGGTGGCTGAAATAAAGGCCAGCGTGCCCAAGGCCAAAATTATCGCGCCACCCGCGGCAACTATCTGAATTTTTCTACTTTTACGCTTGATAACGGTGTCCATCTGATCTGATACTTTTTTGGTTGACGTCCCATTTAGGAACATCGTGCCACAACTTTTATCTACCTGTAACGTCCTTATTTACAGTATTTTAACTTTTTTTGTTTAAGTCATGGTGTTCATTTTCGGACACTTGACCGTCCGGCAGCGGACACATCATCATGAGAAAAAAACAGGCAGCCATTTTAATTGTCGATGACCAGGAAGAAATTTTATTTTCGGCCCGAATGGTCCTGAAAAAATATTATGAGACGGTCATAACCACCAATGTTCCCCGACAAATTCCCGAACTTCTGGGCCAACACTCCTTTGATGCGGTCATGCTTGACATGAATTATCGCATTGGATATGAAGACGGGCGCGAGGGAATCCATTGGCTGCGGGAAATCAGGGAACTTTCGGAACATACAATGGTAATCCTGATGACGGCTTTCGGAAAGGTTGAAACTGCAGTCGAGGGGCTTAAGCAGGGTGCGTTTGATTACATTATGAAGCCCTGGGATAACGATAAACTTGTTGCCACTGTTGATGCCGCAGTGCTGGAAAGCCGGAAAAGGCAAAAAAAGAAACTCGAGTTTACCGGGGGCAAGCAATACTTTACCGGAACCGCTCCCAAGATCCGGCAAGCATACGCCGTGGCCGAAAAGGTAGCCCGGACCGATGCCAATGTGCTGATATTGGGTGAAAACGGAACAGGAAAGTTTGTCTTTGCCCACCACATCCACAAACATTCGGCGCGCAGCGAAATGCCATTCGTACACGTCGATCTGGGTTCATTGAGCGAAAATCTGTTCGAAAGCGAGTTGTTCGGATATGCGCGGGGCGCTTTCACCGACGCGAAGGCCGATACCCCCGGACGCTTTGAACTGGCCAATGGCGGAACGATTTTCCTGGACGAAATTGGCAACATCCCGCTGCACCTGCAATCCAAATTGCTCCACGTGCTGCAAACCCGGACCGTGACCCGGTTGGGCGAGAGCCGCGCCAGGCCGGTCGACTTCCGGATCATTGCCGCGACTAATATTGATATACGCGAGGAAGTCAGGAACAAACGTTTTCGGGAAGATTTATTCTACAGGATCAATACCATGGAAATCCAGTTGCCGCCGCTTCGTGAAAGGCGCGAGGATATCCTGCCGATGGCCCGGTTTTTCCTGCAGGAAATCGGAGCGAAGTACGGTAACCCAAACCTGAGTTTTTCCAATCAGCACCTGAACATGTTGGAACAGTATCCGTTTTACGGCAATGTTCGGGAATTGGAAAACAAGATCGAGCGGGCGGTCATCCTGTCTGACACCGGTCAAATCACCGCCGCAGACCTCGATATTCTTGATTTTGAACCGCTGCCACAGGAATCTTTGGCAAACCCTGAACTTAGCGATATGGAAAGAACGGCTATTGAAAGGGCATTGGTCGCCAACAGTGGAAACATCAGCAAAACCGCCGATCAATTGGGTCTCTCCCGGGCTGCCCTTTACCGGCGCATGGAAAAATATAACCTGAAAGGGCAATGAAAAGCAGCCTATTTACCGGCCTTTCCTGGCGGGTGGTGCTTATCGCGGCGGCATTTTTCGTGGCTGCGTTTGCGCTAACTCAAAAATTTCATTATACCGCTCTTTTTGTGGCTACCATCGGGGCTGTGCTGTGCGCCGAAGCTTGGCATTATATCCGGACCGGGCTGCTGTTTTATGACAAGGCCATCCTCGCGATGCTGCACAATGATTATTCGGCTGGGTTTCCGCAGCAGTATCAGGTGGGTGCATATCAGAATCTCTACAAATTGTATAATCGGCAAAAGAACATCCAATTCAGCGAGGTATCGCGTGAGATGGTTTATCAATCCATATTCAACAATGTCGATACGGGAATCCTCATTCTTAAGACCGTAGGCGATGAACGCCGGATTTTTTTGATGAACGATTATTTTTCGCGGTATTTTGGCGTTCCCAGGGTGGGCACTTTTGGTTTGTTGGCCAATTATCTCCCTGATTTTTGTGCCGAAATCGAGCGCTCGGGCTTTGCCGAACGCAAATCAACTGTCAATGTCAAGTTGGAGGGCAAGGAACCGCAAACATTTATATTGCAGGCATCGGCCACCTCGTCGCCTGAGGGCGAATACTACATAGTCCTGTTGGATTCCATCCAGCGCGTGATCGAGAAAAAAGAGAAGGAAGCGTGGATCAACCTCATGAAAATCATTTCACATGAACTGATGAATTCGCTCACGCCAATCCGGTCGCTTTCTCAAAGCCTGAAAGATATTCTTGCGCAGCCGCAAATTACCGATGAAGATTTGGGCGATGTCCGGGCAAGCCTTTCCACCATCGTCAACCGCAGTGATCACCTGCAATCCTTTGTTGAGAATTACCGGAAACTTACCATGTTGCCCACCCCGGAAAAACAGGCATTTGACCTCGCCGGCCTGATAAGTGAAAGCGTTCAGGTAATGAGTCCTGTTTTTAGGGAAGAAGGCATTGTTTGCCACAACCTGGTTCAGGAAGCCACGCCTGTGTTTGCCGACAGGGGCCAGATTGGGCAGGTGATTATCAACCTGCTAACCAACAGCATGCACGCGCTCAGGGACAGGCCGGACAAAGAGATTGCCATCTCCAAAAAGCATGAGGACAACCGGTTGTTTTTAGTGATTTCGGATACCGGGAAAGGCATTGAGCCCGAGATCCGCGAAAAAATTTTCCTTCCGTTTTTCACCACGCGCAAGGACGGCGCCGGAATAGGGCTCACGCTTTCCAAGAATATAATTGAGGCCCACGGTGGTTACCTGAGCTATGCAACTGCCGGAGACCGGACGCAATTCGCGGTCTGTTTGGTAGATTGTTAAAGGGCCCGTTTTTGCTTTTCGACAAAACTATGCGCCTGGAGCTCCAACAATTCCCTTGCTTTGTTGCGCTGCAGGTCAAAAAGTGCTGAATCCTGAGCAATATCGGCGTAAACGCGGTCGTGCATTTGTGCGCTGGTTTTGACCAACAATCCCCGCTGGTAGCGGTCCTGGCTTATCGCGGTCTGCAAAGCTGTTTCAAGATCCTCAAGCTTGATGTCATATTCGCCTTTTGGCGAGAGCAATTTGGCAAAAATGGGAGAGGTTTCGACTGCAAAAAACAGTAGCATGATAAAAAGCGAAGGCAGCAGAGGCAACTTGGCCAGGGCGTCGATCCGCGCCATTAGCCCGTCAAAATTATCGATAACCGGTTGGGTCGATTTCACTTTTCCCGCAAGATTTTCGCGTATGCCCGCCAGGTCTTTTTCCAGCGCCGAAATTTTGTTGCCGGCAGTCGCGCGCATGGAATCGAGTTCGGTACGGGCTATTTGATATTGATCGAATTTCTCTTTAAAAACCGGGCCTTTACCCATTTTCATAGTGCCGGAGGTACCCTCGGCCTCGGTAATGTAAGATTGGTAAAGCGAGTGGACGTGCCGCTCTTTTTGGGCAACATCGCTTTTAAGACTGTCAATCGAGGCTTGGTTGCGCCGGAGGTCATCCTGATAATAGGCGGTGAGTTCTTTTTTGTTTTGCAGTGCCATCGCGTTTTTTTCCTGGAGCAGTATGGTGTCGATTTCCTTTTTAAATATCCTGATTTCCAGTGGTTTTGAAATCACGATCGCGATCAGCACCGCCAGCGCGATTCGAGGGGTGGCCTGCAAAAGTTCGGGCAAAAATCGATCGCGTTTTCGGATAGTGGAAACAATAAACCTGTCCAGGTTAAAGATCAAAAGACCCCACACCGCGCCGAAGGCAATTGCGGGAAGGGCCTGGTCAAAAACCGTGTATAACGCATAAGACGCGGCGATGAAAGCCATTAAGGCGGTAAAGAAAACCGTGGCGCCAATGCCCACAAATTTGGTCTGCTCACCCGGTGAACAACCGTCCAGGAGCTTTTTGTCGGCGCCCGAACAAAGAATGAAGAAATTTTTTAGCATGATGTTGATTGATGATGATTACACCTTAACGGCAAAGTGCGAAGGATGTTGCGGGGAGAAGGGCCGCTTTTTTGTGCGATGCATTGTGCGGTAGTGCGTTAGGGATCGCGCCAGGTGCCGCGCACAGGCAAGAGCCCGGCCCGCAGGGAAACGCCACAAACGCTTATATTCGTTTGTAAACGGTTAAAAGTATTTAAACGCGTAATGACATCCTGTCATTTGATTATATTTGGAAAGAAAATTGCTAACTGGGCGAAAAAAAAATCAATTATGGGAATGTGGATTCTGATCATTGGGATCATGCTTGCGAGCTGGCTTGTAAGCAACAGGCTTCAAAGGAAATTTGACAAATATTCAAAGGTACGGCTTCAAAACAATATGAGCGGTGCCGAGATTGCCGAGCAGATGCTTGCCGATCACGGTATTCGCGGGGTACGGGTTATCTCAACCCCAGGCCGGCTGACCGATCATTACAACCCTGCCGACAAAACCGTAAACCTGAGCGAGGCGGTTTACAACCAGCGCAATGCCGCCGCGGCCGCTGTTGCCGCGCATGAGGTTGGACACGCCGTCCAGCACGCGCAGGCCTATAGCTGGTTGCAGATGCGGTCTACACTGGTGCCGATTGTGTCGGTGGCCTCAAACATCGTTCAGTGGATCCTGCTCGCGGGGGTACTTATGATAAATACGTTTCCGGAGCTATTGCTTATCGGGATTGTCATTTTTGCCGCCACGACTTTGTTTGCCTTTATCACCCTTCCGGTGGAATATGACGCGAGTAACCGTGCGCTGGCTTGGCTGGAAAATAAAAGAATGCTGACCCGTGAGGAACATGCCGGCGCGACGGATGCGCTGAATTGGGCCGCCAGGACTTATGTGGTCGCGGCCATCGGATCACTTGCAACGCTGCTCTACTACATTATGATTTACATGGGCCGACGAGAATAGAAAAAACCCGCTTAATGGCGGGTTTTTTTATTTGCTTCGGCCATTACTGACACGGCCTGCAGATTTGACAGTGCTTCAAGCTGCATCTGCCTGCCAATTCGGTTTTATTATATTGATACGAGTTTGTCAGGGTCGTAGCCTACGTATGGCATTTCGACTTCGCGGAACTGTACGCCAAAAGTTTCCAGTTCAGCCAGGATAGGCTCGTACACTTCGCGTGAGAGCGGAAGTTGAACGCCCGGGGTGGTGATCTTGCCATTTAGAATATGAAGCGCCGCCATGGCAACGGGAAGGCCTACTGTTTTGGCCATCGCCGTATAAGTCTGGTCTTCTCCGATGCATACCATCTTGGAATCGATCTGCAATTGCTTTCCATTCAATTCATAACCAAATTTGTGGTACATCACGATCATGTCCTTGTCGGTTGGGTTCAGGGTCCATTTTTCGGCCAGGATTTTCTCGAGGATCTGCGCCGGTGTGGCCGATTTTAGCCCGACGATCTTGTTGGGGTTGAACAGATCCAGTTCAAGCAATTTGTCCCACATAATATCGTCCTGTTCAATTCCCAATTGAAGGCGCAACTTTATCTCGACCGAATCAGTGGGGTGATACGGCAGAAAGAGGTTGATGAATTCGCGGTAGCTGATGTTTTCAGAATCGTCGATAATGTAAGTATCGTCAGTCAATCCCAATTGCACAAACATGTTCCAGGCTTTGGAGAACCCGACCCGGCGGATGGTTCCGCGGTACATGGTGAGCACATCATCAAGACCGTAAACGCTTCGGTATTTTAATGAATCGCGGTTGGCATAACCTTCAAAGCGGCCATAGCCTTCCACTTCCAAAAATTCGGTTCGGCGAAACAGGCGATGATAGGGAATGTATTTGTACTTGCCCTCCTGGATGAACTTTGCCGCGCCGCCCTGGCCGGCCAGTACCACGTTGCGCGGTGCCCAGGTAAATTTATAATTCCAGAGGTTGTCATCAGATTCAGGAGCCACGAGCCCGCCACAAAAGGATTCAAACAACAGCATCTTGCCGCCCCGGTCCCGAACGCTGTCAATAATTTTCATTGCGCTCATGTGATCTATGCCGGGGTCCAGGCCAATTTCGTTCATGAACACAAGGCCATTGGCGCGTGCCTGCGCGTCGAGGCTTTGCATCGCATCACTTATATAGGAGGCCGTAACCATGTGCTTGCCAAATTCAATACAATCCCGGGCCACCTCGATGTGAAGCGCCGCCGGCAACATCGAGCTGACAAGGTCGCAATCGCGCACGAGTGAACGCCGCTCGGCAATATTGGCAATGTCAAGCCCTACTGGGGTGGCGCGCGGATGACCACCTGTTTTTTTTGATGCGGTTTCAGGCGAAAGATCGGCTATGATAAGGTGAAGGTCTTCGGTGGTTGATTTGTCCAGGAGGTATTGGATCAGTGACGATGCCGAACGACCGGCGCCGACGATCAGGATTTTTCTCATTACTGCTAATTTAGGTGCAAATGTAACGATTCTGTTTTTCGCCGCGATTGAAGTATCTTTGTTCAAACCTCAGTCATGGAGAGAAAAATTCTGGCCGCGGGCGCATTTTTTGGCATGATGGCCGTAATCCTCGGTGCCTTTGGTGCACACTCGCTAAAAAATTCGCTTCCCGATTCGCAAATTGCCATTTTCGAGATAGGCATCCGCTATCAATTTTATCACGCGTTGCTGATGCTGGCGATTGGTTCGCTGGGAGTACTGTCGGCAAAAACCAAAAAGATTGCGGCCTGGCTTACTGCCGTGGGTATCTTGTTTTTTTCAGGGTCGCTTTACCTTCTGTCAACTTCATCAATTACCGGATTTAATTTCCGGCCGATAGTTTTTGTTACGCCATTTGGCGGCATGCTGTTGGTTGGCGCGTGGTTGCTGCTTTTTGTCGACTTTCTTCGTAAAAAAACGTAAAATAGGATGTTACCAAAACGTATCTGAATTTTAATTTTTACTTTTGCAATCTGTTTACAATACAACTTAATGCATCATTTATGGATCACAACACGCTGTCTACGAA
>JAEZGB010000136.1 GCA_023437485.1 Bacteroidota bacterium | reverse complement strand
GTGTAGGGAAAACCACCACCATCGGCAAGCTCGCCTCGCAGTTCAAAAGCAAGGGCTACAAGGTTGTCCTTGGCGCCGCCGATACCTTCCGCGCCGCGGCAATTGACCAACTTCAAATCTGGGCCGACCGCACCGGCGTGGCCATCGTCCGCCAGGAAATGGGTTCCGATCCGGCATCGGTTGCCTTTGATACGCTCAAATCGGCCGTGGCGCAAAACGCCGACGTGGTCATCATCGACACCGCCGGCCGCCTGCACAACAAGGTCAACCTGATGAACGAGCTGTCCAAAGTCAAGCGCGTCATGCAAAAAGTCCTCGACGATGCCCCGCACGAGGTGCTGCTCGTCCTTGACGGCTCAACCGGCCAAAATGCCTTTGAACAGGCCAAACAATTTACCGCCGCCACCGAGGTTACCGCGCTTGCCGTGACCAAACTCGACGGAACGGCCAAGGGAGGCGTCGTGATCGGCATTAGCGACCAGTTCCAGATACCGGTCAAATACATCGGGGTGGGCGAGGGCGTCAATGACCTTCAGGTGTTCAACAAATATGAATTCGTCGATTCGTTTTTTAAATGAGAAAGCCCAAAGCCAAAAGCAAAGCCAATGGTAAGAGCATCAAGCCGCTCTATCTCTATCTTGGCGCCGGAGTAGTGGCCATGCTAAGTGGTTGGCTCATCCGCCCGGTGAATGATTCCATACACTCGGCGGTGGTGATTGCCTGCCTGGGCGTATGCATTTATGCGGTGTATAAGTACATCAAGTCCTAGTCATTCATAAAGCGCTGAAATCTTCTCCCACAATACCTCATCAAAATCCGAAAGCGCAAAATTACTTCCGTCGGCGGTATTGCCCATCCTGATTACCACCATTTTCTTTGACGGCACGACGTAAATCTTTTGGTCGTTTTTGCCCATAGCCGCATACATGTCGGACGGAGCGGTCGGGATTATGGGGCCCGAAAACGTGAATTGCGTTTGCGGAAGCATATAGGAACTTTTGCCGTTGAGCCACCACATATATCCGTAAGCTGGGTTGAGCGCCTGCGAACTTTGAGTCGTGTCGGCCAAATATTCCGGGTTGACAATGACCTCGTCCTGCCATTTGCCATTGCGTTGCATCAAAAGGCCAAAACGCGCCATGCTCCGAGCGTTGCTCCAATAGACCTGCAACCCGCCGTTGGAAATCCAGGTTCCGCTCATTCCGATCCTGTCCCGAAGTTTTGCGTTGAAGTACGCCCCAAATGCCTGTCCCGATGCTTCGGCCACCACGTCCTGCAACTTTACATAGACATTGTGGTAGGCCCAGCGCGTTCCGGCATCGGCGACATATTGCAGGTTTGCCGGCGAAACATCGTCTCCGAGAGTATCATCCAGCCCCGAGTTCATGGAAAGTAGGTTGGTGACCGTAATCAGGTTTTCCTTTTCCTGGGGTGCCGATGTCCAGCCTGTGCCCAGGTGGTGCGAAACCAAATCGCTGCGATCGAGCAGTCCTTCCTGCTCGGCGATACCGGTGACGGCGGTGGTCAGGGTCTTGCCCGCGCTGGCCCAATACCAGGGAGAAGTTGCCGAGTGTCCGTTGAAATAATTTTCGATTGCAATCTTGCCATCCACCAAAATAATGAAAGCTTTGGTGTTTTTTTGCTCGAGGTAGTTGGCGAGTTCAGTGGCGGCCGCGGCATTCCAACCAAGCTCCTGCAACGAAATTTGCTGCCACATGGCTCCGGAGTTTGGCGGAAAATAATCCTGTGCAGTGACTCTCGGGTCAGAAGTTGTGCTGCACGAGGCCATCAGCAATGCCACCAAGGCGGCCGCAGTATTTTTCATATTCTGAATTTTGTCAATAAAGATGGCGATTTTGCATGAGAGTATAGCGGGCGCATCCACGGTATTTGGATACATTTGCAACATGCGAAATCTTCTGCTTTTTTTGTGCGCTGCCATGATCGGTTGTTCGGGGCCCGCCAACGATGATAGCCTGCGGCACCTCAATGGCCTGTGGGAAATTGAGCAGGTCCAACTTGCCGATGGTTCTGTCAAGGATTACAAAATCAGTGAGATTGTCGACAAGTTTAACATGGAGGGCAACCGGGGGACTCGCACCAAGGTACGGGTCAATTTTACCGGTGATTACTTCGTCGCGGCGGCTCCTGACTCGGTTTTTGTAACTTCCGGCGAAGGCGGTAAAATTACCATCGAACACCGGGCGCAGTACATCAAATGGACTGAGCAGGTAATAAAGTTAGATTCATCGCATCTGGTACTGCGCAATGCCCAGGGTTATGAATATCGGTACAAAAGGCATGTTCCCATGAATCTAAAGCCATGAAAAGGAAAAATTTTGAATCGGCGGTGGGCGATGTGATCCGAGAGATCATCGACAGCAATAAGCTTGGGCCGGGAATCGACCAGGTGGCCGTGCGCCAGGCCTGGAAACAGGTCATGGGAAACGGAGTCAACAGTTACACCCGCAATGTTGCGCTCAGGGGTTCGACCCTGCATGTGGAATTGACATCGGCCGTATTGCGCGAGGAATTGCAGTACGGGCGCGACAAGATCGTGCGATTGATCAATGACCAAATTGGGCGCAGCGTGCTTACCGATGTCGTCCTGAGATAATTCTGGCGGGACAGTCAAAGATTTGGCGATTGACCCATCAGGGTACAATGCCGCGTGAGCGATGGAGGCAGCATCCTTTTGCGAGGCCGCGAGCAAAAGATAACGCCGAGAGCGCGACGGCGCCTTTCAGGCTGTTTGTTTGGCGAATGTTGAGCGCCGGCACGCCCCCAATAAAATAAAAAAAAAGGCCACCAACCGGTAGCCTTTACTCTTTACGTTAGATTTTTTAGAACATTTCGCGTCCGGCGAAGTGGAAAGCGCCTTCAATTGCAGCGTTCTCATCGCTGTCCGACCCGTGAACGGCGTTCTCGCCAATTGATTTCGCGTATTTCTTGCGGATGGTTCCCTCGGCGGCATCGGCAGGATTTGTTGCGCCAATGAGTGTGCGGAAATCCTCAACGGCGTTGTCTTTCTCAAGGATGGCGGCCACGATTGGCCCGCGCGACATGAATTCAACGAGTTCGCCAAAGAATGGGCGCGCACTGTGGACCGCGTAGAAGTTTTGTGCGTCGGCAACGGTCATCTGCGTGAGTTTCATCGATACGATCCTGAAACCCGCCTCGGTAATCATATTTAAAATCCCTCCGATGTTCCCGGCCTCAACGGCATCGGGCTTGATCATGGTAAAAGTTCTGTTAGCCATTTGATTTTTTTAAATTTCGTGCAAAAGTAACGCATTCAGGCTTATCCAAAAGAATCAGGGCTAAAAAAAATATCAATCGCCGACGATAATCCTGAAATTGGGATCCAGCGGATCGAGGTTTTTCATCAGTTTTTCCACGAGGCGATCGCCGAATTCGAGGTAGAAGGCGGAAAAATTTTCCTTCCGTTCCTGCAGGCCGCCGCCGGGGAACAATTCGCTTTTGAGGGCGAGCCCGCGGCCAATGATGTCGTCCAATTGTTTCTTCTCGGCCCGCAACAGCCGTTTTTCGAGATTTTCCAAGCCCTTTAACTGCTTTGCTTTCTGCGCCTTTACGGCCCCGAGGAAGGAAGGATGTGTTTGTTTGGCCATTTCAAGCAGGTCGTCAAATTGCTTTTCAAGCACAGACCTTTGAGCCGAGAAGTCCAGTTGGAGTTTGGAGTGTTTGCGGGCCAGATTGGCGGTATGCTCGCTTTCGTCCGCAAAAAGATCGTTCCATTCCAGGCCTAGAGCCTGCCGTTTGCGGTCCTGTTTTTCGCTGGCGAGCAGCACCGAATCCCGCAGCATAAGGATCGGGAAATCAACATCGGCGCTTTCAAACATACTTTTGAGCTGAAGCCAATAGGCAATTTCGCCGCCGCCGCCAATGTAGCAAAGGTTGGGCAGGATGATTTCCTGATACAGTGGCCGCAAAATTACGTTGGGACTAAATCGCTCGGGATGGTTTTGACGTTCCGATTGGATTTGTTCCGGTGTAAATGCAATGTTTGTATCCACAACCCCGAAGCGGTCGCCCTCGCGCACAATCCGGTTTCGGCTTTCATCGGTAAGGTAAAACAAGTTGATCTCACGCGGATGCACCTGCGCGGGATAGCCCAGCTTTTGATTGGTATCGGTAACGGCAATGTGGGAAAATCCGGTGTCAAGTTCGCGGTTGATCGCCGGG
>JAEZGB010000125.1 GCA_023437485.1 Bacteroidota bacterium | reverse complement strand
GCCCTACAAAGGCAAGGGTATCGCCCAACCTGGCCTCAAAGGAAACATTCTGGATTGCGTTTGACGATGCGTTTTGGTGCCTGAAAACCACGTCCTGGAACGAAAGTCTTGAAACCGGCCCGGCAGGAAAGTAGTCTTTTGGCGTGAATTCAACAGGTTTTTCCAATATTGAATTGAGCATCGACAGGGCTGTTTGTGCCTCGCGCCATGAAACGATGATGTTGCCCAGGTCCTGCAGCGGCCCGATTAGCGCAGTTGAGATGAACTGCATCGAGATCAGTTGTCCGGGCGAGAGCACGTTGCGGAAAATCAGCCAGAGAAGAATGAACAGGATCGATTGCTTGAGAAAGACCAGGATGGTACCCTGCAAAAAGCTCAGGGTGCGCATCTTTTTTACCTTTTGCATCTCGGCGGTATAGATGTCGCGGGTGTGTTGCCGCAATCGCCTGATTTCAGAATAGGTGAGCCCGAGGCTTTTGACCAGTTCGATATTTCGAAGGCTTTCAGTTATGGTCCCGCTCATCTGGCGATTTTGCCGCATCAGCGATCTTTGGAGAGTCTTGATTGAACGGCTCAAAAGGCTCGTGATGCCGCCCAGGACAATAAAGCCAATAAAGAATACCGGTATCAGTGCCCAATGTTTGGTCATTGCGTACCAAAGCAAAAATCCGATTCCCACCAACGATGAAAATAGCACGTTGATAAAAGCTGAGATGAACTTTTCAGTATCCGTGCGCACCTTAACCAGGACGGCCAGGATCTCGCCGCTGCTTTGTTCCTCGAATTCCTGAAATGGCAGCCTGAGCGTATGCCGAAGCCCTTCATTAAAGATGTCCATCCCAAACCGCTGCACGATCATCCTCAAAACATAATCTTTGAGCGAAAGGAAGAGCAAGGCACCTAGCGCGATGACGATCGCCAGGACCAGCAGGTTCACAATCCCCGAGGGGAACTCCCCGCCCGAAGGTTTGAGCGCATAGCCGTCCAGGATTTTTCCAAAAATGATCGGATCATAAAGCGCCAGCACCTGGGCCACTCCGGCCAAAAGCATCGCCAGGGCAATTTTCCATCGGTAAGGTTTGAGGTACTTCCAAAAAATCTGCATACCGTAAGATACAAAATTTCAGTGAGCGGCCCGCACTTGAATTTTGGTGCCAGCGCTGTCGGCGTTCAGGGATTCGGGCCGGAATTTATTTCAAAATAAGACCTTGCTTGTTATCTTTGATATCATCTTTTTGCCATGGCCGAATTTCCCACATCCCACGCACCTGCAAAATTGCCTTTTGTTGCGCTGGCTGCGGGGGCCGCCCTGGCCCTGCTTGCGTTTCCGGTTTTGGAGCCCGGCCCCAACCGCGCGCTTGCCGTTTTGGTATTTGCCGCAATACTTTGGGTGACCGAGGCAATCCCATTGGCACTGACCGCATTATTGATTCCTGTAATGGCTTCAATATTGGGGCTTTTAACGGTAAAGGTCGCCTTTGCGGAGTTTGCCAACCCGGTGATTTTTCTCTTCATGGGCGGTTTCGTGCTGGCCGGGGCACTGCAGGCCCAGGCACTGGACCAATTTATGGCCAGGCGGTTTATGCATATGGCGGGCGGTAACTTTTTTAGGGCAGCAGTAATGCTGATGCTGGCCACCGCAATTCTCGCGGGCTGGATCGGAAATACGTCGGTGACGGCAATGATGATGCCTTTGGGCATAGGGCTTCTTGCCCTGGCGCAACGCGATTTTTCCTGTGGCGAATCCAGGTTCCTGATGCTGGGAATCGCTTATTCGGCCAACATCGGCGGGGTGATGACGGTAATCGGAACGCCTCCAAACGCGATCGGGGCTGCGATTCTGAACCTGTCATTCAGCCAGTGGATCCGTTACGGGCTTCCAATTTTCCTGATCACCTTTCCGTTGATGGTTCTGGCCATGGCGCTCTACTTCCGGCCCAACCAAAATCTCGCGGTGGGGGCTGCTCCCGCCCCCGAAAAGTTAAAACCCGGAACCACTAAACTACTCACCATTTTTGCCCTTACGGTATTCCTTTGGATGGCCGAAGGGGTCCTTGCTCCGCCATTGGGGCTGCAAAACGGTTTTAGCGCCCTGGTAGCCGTGGGGTGCGTCGCGATGCTTTACCTTTCGGGCCTGATGCGCTGGCCCGCGATTCTGGAATCGGTCCGATGGGACATCCTGCTGTTGTTTGGCGGCGGGCTCACCCTGGGGGTTATTGTTGAACAGTCCGGGTTGGGCGCCATTCTGATTGTAAAGGTTATGGCGCTGCAGGCCGGGTCGCCGCAAGTGTTGTCTTTATGGCTGATTGTATTGTTCACCATTATCCTGACAGAGGTTATGTCCAATACCGCCAGCGCCGCATTGCTGATTCCGATGCTTTATGCCCTGGCAACTCACACCAATACGCCTCCGGAAGTGCTGGTACTTCCGGCCACCATCGCGGCCTCCTACGGATTTATGTTGCCGGTTGGAACGCCGCCCAACGCGATGGTATTCGGTACCGGGTACATTCCGCAGCGCGACATGATCAAAATTGGCTTGGTCCTCAATGTACTGTTTTCAATAGTACTCACCTTGTTGTTCGTCTATGTATATTAAGCTTTCGCAATACCAGGCCGCCGAAGCATCTCACGTGCCGATTCGGATGCCAGGATCAGTCCCGTGGCAAGCATGATGATGTCCTTGATGACAAGCCTTCCCGCACCCGATAGAAACGGAAAACCATAGTGCGGAGTCGGGAAATCACCACCCAGATTGGGGACGTACACCTCGGGCGTGGTGATCAGGAAAGACAGCGTGACCATCGACATGATGGTTGTTAGCAACCCGCCTGCCAGGCCCAAACGCGGATTCCAGATCCCGGCAAGGGTGAGCAGCCCGATGGCCACAATGACCAACCCGAGCCCGTAAGAAAAAATGTATGTGCCGTTTGAACGGTGCCATTCGATATTTTTTACAACTGTACTGCCTTCGGGATTCCTGTAATCAGCATAGCGGGGAGCCTCATGACGGTAAAAAAATGACATTACGGGACTGTTGGCCACAAAAGGCACAATTCCGTCGGCTTCGTACTGAAACGCCTTGAGACCGCCAATCCAGGCCATGACCACGAAAATAGCGACCCGTGCCAAATGGAAAAACCTCCCCTGCAGCGAGCCGAGGAGGATTAAAAATGATTGCATCTGCTAATGATTATAATGGAACTGTATGCATATCCATCGTTTAATAATGATAGCGCGTTTTTAGAAAGGTGAACAAATTGCGCTTGAACTGCTTGTAACGGGTAAAATGTCCTTCTATCTCGTCTTTAAACGCATAGTAATTCCGCGCGAAATGTGCCTCGCACTGCAGGTCCTGGCATTCGTCCATCTTGTGGAGTTCATTGGAGAATTTCAGGAACTGGCGCTGGTAGTTCTTGTTGTACTCCTGGATATCGGCAATGCTTCCAAGCAGGTTTTGATAATCGGCGGCATTCCATGAATTTTGTTCCTTTTGATGCGCCGATACCAGGTTTTTGTAAAATATCAGTTCAATATTGACCAGCTCGATCTCTTCATGCCAACGCGCAATGTCACCCTGGAGGTGGGCGATGTGAAGGTCCGGTTCCAATTCCTTTTGGGTCATGCCACTGTCTTTAAATCCTGTTCAACCTTGGTGATCCTGATTTGCTGCATTCCTCCTGGAAACTGCCAGTGGACGGTATCATCCTGCGAGTATCCATAAAGCGCGAGTCCCATTGGCGCGATGATCGAAAGCTTTTGCTGGGCGATGTTGCCGCGCTCGGGGCTCACCAATTGGAAGGCGTGCTGTTTGCCCCTGGCGTCAAGGATTGTGACCCGGGAGTTGAAGCGAACCACATCGTCCGGCATTTCGCCTTCATCCACCACGCTCGCCGATTTCAATTCTTCCCACAACCGGTCAATGGAAACGCGGTGCGATTGGTCCATCAGTTTGGGCATCTGTGTCAACAATTTCTGCAAAAGCATCAATTCTTTTTTGTCTACGATCAGGTTTCCGTATTTCATATTTCTTTCTTTATGGGAAGATTCCCCTGTGTTTATAAGCTTTTTCAATTCTCGAAAGCGCCAGGATGTAGGCGGCGGTACGCATGTCAGTTTTGCCTTCTGATGCAATGGCGCTTACTTTTTCAAAGGTTGCCTGGAACTTGCGTTCAATTTTTTGCATCACCTCGTCCAGTGGCCAAATCTCACCTGAACGGTTTTGCAGCCATTCAAAGTAACTGCCAATCACGCCTCCTGAGTTGCAGAGGATGTCCGGAATCACATCGACCTGGTTTTCCCTGAGTATCGACTCGCCCTCGCTGTTGGTGGGCCCGTTGGCCCCTTCGGCCACTACCGTCGCCCGGATCCGGAACGCGTTTTCGGCCGTGATCTGGTTGCCCAATGCCGCCGGGATCAGAATATCGCACGGGATTGAAAAGAAATCTTCCCTGTCAACCGGTCTGGCCATATTGAAGTTTCTGATCGATCCGCCGTTGTGCTTGGTATAATCCAGCAACTTGGTCACGCTGATGCCTGCCGGATTGGCTACCGAACCGTTGGCATCTTGCACACCCACCATGACCGCACCGTCATTTTCAAGGAAATGGGAGGCCCAGTAACCCACGTTGCCAAAACCCTGCACGGCGAAAGTTTTGCCTTTTAGTGATTCGCCCCGCGATTTAAAGTAAAGCCTTAGCGAGAGGTACACCCCAAAACCGGTGGCGCGGTCACGGCCTTCCAGTCCGCCAAAACCAACGGGCTTACCGGTCACGACATGTTGGTTAAGCGATCGCTGCGATGGGCGGCGCGTTGACATATAGGTATCGGCAATCCACGCCATGGTCTGTTCGCCCGTATTGACGTCCGGAGCTGGAATATCGTATTCAGGCCCGATGTTGTCGCCAAGGGCAAAAGCAAAACGACGGGTAATGCGTTCAAGTTCGGCCTGCGAATATTTTGACGGATCCAACTGAATTCCTCCCTTGGCACCGCCGTACGGAAGGCCCGCCAGCGCGGTTTTCCAGGTCATCCACATGGCCAGTGCGCGGGTATCGGTTATATCCACCGAGGGATGATACCGCAGCCCGCCTTTGTACGGACCCAGCACGTTGTTGTGCTGTACCCGATAACCGGTAAAGACCTCTACTTTGCCATTGTCCATCCGGACCGGGAAATGGACTACGATCTCATTGTTGGTAATGCCAAGGATTTTCCTGATATCAGGGTCCAGCTTCATCGCATCGGCTGTTTTATTGAATTGACCCAGCACGATCTCGGTCATGTTTTGCGGTTTTCCGCTAATGGTTGTTATCATGATTATATTACTATTTATAATGAGCTTCGGCGTTGTCCAGGGTAAGGTTAAGCCAATACGGAAGGTTGCGCCGGTAAAACAGGCTTTGCAGGATGCTGGTAAGTTCGTGAAGCGCCGGGGTCTTGGACAAATAGTGCGAGGCTCCCATCCTTTTGGTTTCCTGAATCTCATACAGATCGGTCGAGGTGGAATAAATCACCACCGGAACAGTGTCCAGTGACCGCATTGATCTGAATAATTTGAGGCATTCTTTTCCGCTGATCACCGGCATGTTCAAGTCCAAAAATATGATGTCGGGGGCCGGCTCCTGCCGAAGCGTTTCAAGGGCCTGGTACCCACCCGGTCGGTATGT
>JAEZGB010000068.1 GCA_023437485.1 Bacteroidota bacterium | reverse complement strand
TCAGGTAGGCGATAGCCTCTTACCGCAGCGCAGGCCTTTGGAAGCGCCCGTCGAGACGAGCCGGAACGGCGAGCGGCTTAGGGCGCGATGGGAGCGGCGCGACATAGAAATCAAGGTTTGGACAGAGCCGCCAGCGCGTTTTTGTTTCTTTTGCCGCGCGGGGCAAAAGAAAACCGCCGGTAGGCACTCGGCGCCGCAGGCGTCACCCTACTCCCGGGAAAGACAAAACATTATTTTTTCCCCGCACTGCGTGAGCGATGGCAGCGGCATCCTTTTTTGCGGCGCAGCCCAAAAAAGATACAGCATTTGAGATTAAGAGGAGGAAGTCCAGTGGACTTCAGGTACGCGTGAGCGATAGAGGCGACCCGAGGCCGCAGGCCGAACTGGCGAAGCATATCCTTTTGTGAGGAACGAACAAAAGATAAAGCCGAAAGCGCGACGGCGCCCCATTTATAATTTAAAATTTAAAATTTATAATTCGCTGGGGCGCCGGCACGCCCAAAAAACAAATCATAATCTTAATATAATGCCCCGCTTTTTGCTTGAATGGCGGCATTTGATTTCGTAACTTTATTGAAACAAAAACCAACATCATGCACATTCAATTTAACACAGATAACCATGTAGAGGGTTATCAGCGGCTACAAGAGTATTGGTCCGGCGAAATTGCAAATTCGCTAAGCCGTTTTGAAGATAAAGTGACCGGATTATACGTCTTTCTTGGTGATGAAAACAGCGACAAAGACACCACCGGAGACAAAAGGTGCTCAATGGAGGCACGTATCGCCGGCCTGAATCCGGTTGCGGTCGTGAACCACGGCGACACGATCGAGGCTGCCGTCAAAGGAGCCACCGATAAGATGAAAAAAGTCCTGACGACGACTTTTGACAAAATGCGTACGCACTAATCAAGTTTAAACAACAAAGGCCTGGACGGCGCCGCGTCATTGACGAAAGGCGCCGTTTGTATGTTTAAGAGGTAGGTTTCGTCGGGGATGTGGTTGTGGACGAAAATAAGTTCGGTTATCGTGCTGGTGTAGCGCGCATCGTGATTGAGTTGTTCGGTATTGGCGACGTTCCAGAAGGCTTTGTGCGCCAGGAGTTTGCCCTGGTCGTGCTCGCGGTCCACGCTGGGAAGGTCAATGAGCAAATGTTCCACACCGATTTCCCGGAGAAATTGCGCCGCTTCCCAATGCAAATACGGCGGATTGGTATTTGAATATTTCATTGAGCGTTTTTCCTCAATGTTGGGAAGCGTTCTGATGACGATGGCCTGCGGCGCCTTCCCATTCAACGCGTTCTTCACTAGTTGCGCGGTTATTACCAAATCTTCTCCAATGGTTTCCGGTTGGATGGAAATGAGTTCAGCGACAAAAAAATATTCTTTAAGCGCGTCCTGAACGCTGTAAAATTTGCGCGTGATATGACCCAGGCACTCGGTGTGGGTGCCGTGGCCATGCGGGTTGAAAAAGATATTATTAAAGTTGGTGGACGACTTTCCTTCAGATACCTTTCCGATCCAATCGCCGCTTCGAACAGGTTCAATTACGGGTTTTTCCAGATACCAGGCAATCGGGTTTTGGTCATCGGCCGATAGCGGCAGCGAAATGTCAAGCGGTTTGGTCAGGTCGGCCCAAAGTGACCGGCCGTTGTATTCTACGGTCGCACGGATATTCATGTGTCCAAATTAACCAAAAACAGGTCGCTGGCGATGCCGTCGGCCAAAAATTTGCCCTTTTGCGTGGTGCGCAGTGCGCCATTTTCAATCTCAAGCAAGCCTTGCGCGATGAATCTTTCAGAACGCGAAAGCAGGTATTCAAGCATTCCACTGCCAAACTTTTGCCCGATAGTTTCCAGCGAAACGCCCCAAATGGTGCGAAGCCCCGTCATAATTGCCTCGTTATAGCGGTCGGAGGGCGAGAGTGTCTCGGTCTCGAAATTGCGCGCTCCGGCTTCCATTCCCTTGAGATACAATGCATTGTTTGCGATATTCCAGCTTCGGGAAATGCCGTCGTATGAGTGCGCCGACGGTCCAATCCCGATGTATTTCTTCCCCAGCCAATACGCCGAATTGTTTTTCGAGAAGTAATCCGGTTTTCCAAAGTTCGACAGTTCGTAATGAATAAATCCGTGTTGCGCGAGGGTTCTGGACAGGATTTCAAATTGTTCTGATGCCAAATCGTCCGATGGACGTGCGATCCTGCCGTCGGCTACCATTTTATGCAACGCCGTCCTCGGCTCGACAGTCAAGGCATAGCTGGAAATATGCGGCACGCCCGAGGCAAGCGCATAATCGATGTTGGCCTTCCACTGGTCGTTGTCCAAACCGGGAATACCGTAGATCAGGTCAATCGAAATGTTGTCAAAAAACTGAACGGCGATCGTTAGCGCCTGAAGCGACTGGCCCGCATCGTGCGCACGGTTCATCAGCTTCAGGTCATCATCAAAAAAAGACTGGATGCCGATGCTAAGACGGTTGATTCCTGCCCGGCGAAGCGTTTCGAACCTAGTGGGAGCGAGGTCGTCGGGATTGGCTTCAAGGGTGATTTCGACGTCGGGCAAAACCTGGTAATTGTCGCGAACCGACTGGATCAAAAAAGCGATTTCGTCATCTGAAAGGACGCTCGGGGTTCCGCCGCCGAAATAAAGGGTCTCAATTTTTTCAGCACTGCGGCGCATCTTTATTTCATCGGCAAGCGCCCGAACCATACGCTCCTTTTTTACCATCGACGTCGAAAAGTGGAAGTCACAATAGTGGCAGGCTTGTTTGCAAAAGGGGATGTGGATGT
>JAEZGB010000067.1 GCA_023437485.1 Bacteroidota bacterium | reverse complement strand
CTTCAGTACCCGAACCTCGTTAATATCATCGGGTGAGGTTTGCAGCCATTTGGCCGCGGCCGCGCGAAGGGCTTCGGGGTTTGCGGCAACCTGTGGCGTGACCTGGAACAATAATTCTTTGGGCATGGCGCAAAGATAAGCAGATTTCGCGACAGGGATAGCAGCGCACCCGAGGCCAAAGGCCGAACTGGCGAAGCAAATCCTTTTGGGCCGCCGTGAAACGCGGCCCGAAAGATTGGAGCGGATAGCCCGGCCGTTCGCCAAAATATTCAAAAACAAACCAGGACCGACGAATCCTGCAATCAGTCCGATACGTTGCCTCGAGATTGTTTGCGCCAACATAAATATTTGCCTAACCAGAGGTATCTTTGCCACATGAACCGCAAAATCAAACTCATCTGGGATTTTCGCGGACCGGACGCCCAGATCACGGCCCAACATCACGAGAAACACCTTAAGGAATATATCGATGCCAGGGCCCTGCCTATTAAAATCACGGGAACAGACCGTTTGGGGGAGGCGCATGCCACCGCATGGATGGTTGTGGAGGAAAGCTCCATGATCCCGGTTCGCGATGCTTTACGGCCGCATCGGGGAGAATTGTTTCAGGATTGATTATTTTCTGGAATTTCGTACGTTCTTGATCTTCTCCAGTTCCGATTTTAGATCTTCAGTCGCGAACAATATCTTCGGCCGGCGGGCCACGCACTGCGTATTCACCTTCACTTCGGGATTCAGGAGAAAGTCCATCGCAATCCCTCGGAGGCAATCATCGGCGTGGATCGCGGCATGTGACTCGGCCGGTATAGATAGAAAGGTGCTTCGAGGCAGCGTCCTGGACGCGAGTTCGCCAAATATTGGTGGACATACAGGATCATATTCGCCCGAAAGTATGAGCACCGGAACATCGCTCACCACGGGTTCAAAAGCTTTGGCAGGCGCCCTCTTGGGTTGCCAAACGGCGCACAGATCGTCCTCGAAATCGATATTGAACGCTGCGAATTCGGGATACTTTTTGGCCAGCGATTCCTTGGTGTCGTCGGCGGTTTTCGGCGAACCTTCATAGCAGAGGATCGCCTTGCTCTGTAAATCTGAAAACTTCCCAAAACCCTCGGGATCGCTAAAGGCGGTCATCCAGTCCATGACAATTGCCGCATTGCGCTTTTCAAATTCCGAAATGGCGAGCGGCACCACCGGCAGCGCCACGGGTTTGAGCATCGCATACCAGATGCTCCACGCGAAATCATTCCCGGTAAAAGGGCGCGTATTCCCACTGGCATCGATTGCGATTTGCAGGGGCTGAGTGTTGAGTGATTCAACGGCACTGGCAAAGGTTTCCCTGATGTTGGGAAAGCGCGCACGGGCCGTCGGGTCAGCAGCTATCTTGTGCTCGAGATTCTCAAAACTTTTGGCAAATGGCCGAACAAAATCAAGCCAGGGCGCATTGGGCGGAAAAGGAGAGTCCAGAATCATCGCCCTGATTGATTGCGGATGGTTTCGCAAAAGGTTAAGGGCCACTGTACTGCCGTGCGAAACGCCATAGACGTTCCACAAGGGGATGTTCAAAAGGTTCCTGATGGCTTCGGCGTCAAGAGCCGACTGGTTGGAACTGAAGGCCGCCACGTCTATGCCCTCGGCCAAATGGGCGGCGCGGCACTTGCGAAGTTTCTCGAGTTTGTAGGCGTGTAATTCCGAAGCCGGCATTTTCACGGATACTTCGGCCAGTTCCTTTTCCAGGCCGGGACAAAGTTCGGGTTGTGATGCGCCGGTTCCGCGGTAATCAAAAAAGATCAAGGGTCGTTGGTCGCGGATCCGCTGCCAAGTCTCCGATTTTAGATATTTTGGCAGATTGCCGAGCGTCGCGATCCCCGGGCCTCCGTGCAGGTAAAGCAAGGGCTCGTGTTTGCCCTGCGATTCGGCGACCGCCACCGCCAGATAGTATTTTCCCGGTGCAGGATTCGAATCCCTCGGCACCGGCATCAAATAACACTTGACGGCATTCTCGGCGGCCCATTTGGCTTCCAGCCCAATCTGCTCACACGGGCATTGGTGATTTTGCGCAAAGGCGGCAACAGAAAGGAAAATAAATGCCGCAAAAAATGTTTTCATCTGACCTTAATGTTTAGGTCAAATGTAATTTATTGCAATTTAATTTCGGCTTTTTTCTTTGACGGAAGTTTCTCAAAAACAAGGCTATAGGAAGTTTCAATGTACTGTTTCCAATCTTTAATCTTCGCTTTTGATACATCTTCGATCAAAACCCAGTGGTGCCTCGCCATGTAAGGGGCGGGTTTGAAGCCTGCAGTCGCAGCCAATTCCTCGAACTCCTCCTCGCCCACCATAAAAACCAGGTCGCTTTTCCATTTGATTTCCTTGATTTAGGGAATGTACAACCGATATCTAAAACATCATAAATTATATTTGTTGAAGCAAATGCTGGTACGGAAAGATTGTTATTAGTTGCTATCACTGACAACTGATAACTGATAACTGATGACTGATGACTGATGACTGATGACTGACAGCTAATTCGCCACCTCACTGATAAACTTAATCCTCATCAGCCTCAACTCGTCAATATCATAATCGCCTTCGAATTCCTTGAGCGCATCCTCGATTCGGTCGGATTCGGATTCCATGAAATAATCGTGAATTTCCTCCTGTTGGTCGTCGTCGAGCATTTCGTCGATCCAGTATTTGATGTTAAGCCGCGTTCCCGAATAGACAATCTGTTCCATTTCCTTGAGCAACGCGTCCATGGTCATGCCCTTGGCCGATGCAATATCGTCCAGCGAGAGCTTGCGGTCAATGTTCTGGATGATGTAAAGTTTATTGGCCGAATTGGCGCCCGTTGATTTCACCACCAGATCGTCGGGGCGGATGATCTCGTTTTCCTCGACATACCGCGCGATGAGTTCCACAAATTCCTTTCCGTACTTCTTGGCCTTGCCCTCGCCCACTCCGTGAACATTGGAAACTTCAGCAACCGAAACCGGATATTTTAGTGCCATGTCCTCCAGTGAAGGATCCTGAAACACTACAAAAGGCGGCACTCCCAGTTTTTTGGAAACTTTTTTGCGCAAGTCGCGCAACATTCCCATCAAACGTTCATCGGCCGTTCCTGACGATCGCGACGCCGTCTGGATCGAATCGTCGTCCCCGTGCGAATATTCATGGTCCTCGCTCATCATAAACGAGGTTGGATTCTGCAGGAAGTCAAAGCCTTTATCGGTAACCTTCAAAATGCCGTAGGTCTCGATGTCCTTGCTGAGCAATCCGGCCACCAAAACCTGACGGATAAGGGCCATCCAGTGTTTTTCTTCCAAATTGTCACCGCTGCCAAAAAACGGCTGGGCATCGGTACGGTGCGCCTTGATCACGGCGTTGACTTTGCCGATGAGCGTGTAGATGATTTCCTTGGCTTTATACAAATGCTTGGTATCGCGGACGGTTTCCAACAACTTGACCACTTCCTTTTGCGCCTCCTTGCGGGGCTTGGGGTTGCGGACATTGTCGTCCATATCGGCGCCCTCGCCTGTTTCCAGGTCGAATTCCTCGCCAAAATAATGCAACAGGAACTTGCGGCGCGACATTGACGTTTCGGCGTAGGCCACCACTTCCTGCAAAAGCGCGTAACCGATTTCCTGTTCGGCAACAGGCTTTCCGGCCATGAACTTCTCCAGTTTTTCAACATCCTTATAAGCATAGTAGGCCAGGCAATGCCCTTCGCCCCCATCGCGTCCGGCACGCCCGGTTTCCTGATAATAGCTTTCGAGCGACTTGGGTATGTCGTGATGGATCACAAACCGCACGTCGGGCTTGTCAATCCCCATTCCAAAGGCAATGGTTGCCACCACCACTTCAACATCCTCTATCAGGAACATATCCTGGTGCTTGGCGCGGGTCTTGCCGTCCAGACCTGCGTGATAAGGCACGGCGCTGATTCCGTTAACCTGCAGCACCTGCGCTATTTCCTCGACTTTCTTGCGGCTCAGGCAGTAGATAATCCCGGATTTCCCCTTGTGGGTCCTTATAAAACGGATGATATCTGATTCAATGTTCTTGGTCTTGGGCCGAACTTCGTAATAAAGATTGGGGCGGTTGAACGATGCCTTGAACACGTTGGCATCAGGCATATCAAGATTTTTGAGGATGTCTTCCTGCACTTTTGGCGTAGCCGTCGCGGTGAGTCCGATGACGGGGATTTCGCCCAACTGGCGTATGATGTGCCTCAGGTTGCGGTATTCGGGTCGGAAGTCATGCCCCCACTCAGAAATGCAATGCGCCTCGTCAATGGCCACAAAGCTGATGGGAACGCCTTTCAGGAATTGAACATACTCCTCTTTGGTAAGCGATTCAGGGGCGACGTACAACAGTTTGGTCACACCGGCCGAAATATCCTTCTTGACCTGCGCAATCTCGCCCTTGGTGAGCGACGAATTGAGCACGTGCGCTACGCCGGTTTCATGAGAAAGGCTGCGGATGGCATCAACCTGGTTTTTCATCAGGGCAATCAAGGGCGAAACCACGATGGCAGTCCCCTCCTGCATCAGCGCGGGCAATTGGTAACAAAGTGATTTGCCGCCCCCTGTGGGCATAATGACGAATGTGTTTTTCTTGGAAAGGATGCTTCTGATAACCTGCTCCTGAAGGCCCTTGAACTGGCTGAAACCAAAATACTTTTTTAGCGCGGCGTGTATGTCAATTTCGGTTGAATTCATTCTTGGGGTAAAGGTATTTTCTCTAAATTTGCAACACATAAATATAACTACTTTCTTTTACTCGCACAAATTTTCTAACGCTTCCAAATTGCTTCCAAAAGAAAAAATCATCGCTTCTGCCAAGCGCACCATTTTAGCTGAAAGTCAGGCTATTGCAGGCCTTACGAATCTTTTGGACGAGGATTTTGCGCTGTGCGCGCAACTCTTATATGACACGCAGGCCCGGCTTGTTGTTACAGGCATCGGAAAAAGTGCGATCATTGCGCAAAAGATAGTGGCCACCATGAATTCCACCGGCACGCCTTCACTGTTCCTGCATGCCTCCGAGGCCATTCACGGCGACCTTGGCATGATTGGCCCTGACGATGTGATCATCTGCATTTCAAAAAGCGGCAACAGCCCCGAGATTAAAGTACTCGCGCCCATTCTCAAGCGTTTTGGCAACAAGCTGATCGCCATGACCGGCAACGTGACTTCCTTCCTGGCCAAAACTGCCGACCTGGTGCTCAACACAACCGTTGCCGCCGAGGCCGATCCGATCAATCTCGCGCCCACCAATTCCACAACGGCACAACTGGTTATGGGTGATGCGCTGGCGGTGTGCCTGATGGAAATGCGGGGTTTTACAGCCGAGGATTTTGCCAAATACCATCCGGGCGGTGCACTGGGCAAGAAACTATTGCTGCGGGTGGGCGACATGCTTGACCAGACGCACAAACCCATGGTTTCGCCCGATTGCCCGATCCGCCAGGCCATTTTCGAAATTTCTGAAAAAAGGCTGGGCGTAACCGCGGTTGTTGACAACGGTAAAGTAATCGGCATCATTACCGACGGCGATATCCGGCGCATGCTCAGCGACCGCGATTCAATCAGGGATGTGCGGGCCGCCGAGATCATGACGCGCAACCCCAAAACAATTTCAATGGCACACATGGTGACCGATGCGCTCAACATATTGGAAGACAATTCAATAACACAACTCATTGTCACTGACGGCGATGAATACAAGGGCGTGCTGCACCTGCACGATATCCTGAAGGAGGGCGTTCTGTAATGGCCCGTGTGCGCAAAAACCCCGATGAAATGACCTTCCTCGACCACCTTGAGGAACTTCGGTGGCTATTGGTACGCAGCACGATTGCGGTGTTGATCGCGGCCACCATCACCTTCTTTTTTAGCGGGTTTATTTTTGACGACATCATCTTTGGGCCCACCACACCTGATTTTATTACCTACCGCACCTTTTGCGAACTTTCACAAAAGCTGGGTTTTGAGGACGCCATCTGCGTGACCGAAATGCCATTTGTAATCCAGAATACCGATATGGAAGGGCAGGTCACCATTTTGATTTGGACCTGTATCACGGCGGGGTTTATCCTGGCATTCCCATATATACTGTGGGAATTGTGGAAGTTTATCCGGCCGGCTCTGTATGACAGGGAGCGGCGGCACGCGAAAGTTTTTATCTCAGTCGCGTCGCTATTGTTTTTCGCGGGCGTGGTATTTGGCTACTTTGTCATCGTGCCGATGTCGGTGAACTTCTTCGCGACCTTTACCGTGTCAGACGTCATCAAGAACGAATTTAACTTGCAGTCCTACATTGGGATGATCAAGACATCTGTGATTGCCTGCGGGTTGTTTTTTGAACTTCCCATCATAATTTACTTTCTGGCAAGGCTGGGCCTGGTCACACCTGAATTCCTTCGCAAGTACCGCAAATACGCCATCGTCATCATACTGATTGTCGCGGCGATTGTCACTCCGCCCGATGTCGTTAGCCAGATCATCGTCTCGATTCCGATGATTGTGATTTATGAGGCGAGCATCCACATCGCGGCACTGGTGATCCGCAATCAAAAAGCCAAAGAACTTACCAATGTCTGATATCGTACAGGAATTCAATGATTACCGGGCCCGCATGAACGAGCGGTTGCTGCAGGACGACAACAAAGTCATCAAGCGCATTTTTAACCTTGACACCAATGCCTACGCGCCCGGAGCCCTTGATGTGAAGACCAAGGAACTGCTGGGCCTGGTTGCATCGGCAGTATTGCGCTGCGACGACTGCGTGAAATACCATCTGGAAACCTGCCACAAGCAAGGCCTCACCAAAGCAGAAATCATGGAAGCCCTAAGCATCGCCACCCTGGTAGGCGGAACCATCGTAATCCCGCATTTGAGAAGGGCGTATGAGTTTTGGGAAGCGCTGGAACAATTTGAAAATTAGCCAATTTGAAAATTTGAAAATGGAACTGCAGCCCTGCCCGACTCATTTTCAGTTTTAATTAAATAATAAATTATTGAGTGGCTTCGATACCAATATATCCATTTTAGTTACTTTGCCACTAATTTGGTCATTTTCAAATTTGCACATCTTCAAATTTTCAAATTAAATCAATGATCCTCCGAGCCGAAAACCTAATCAAAACGTACAAGGGCCGCAGTGTGGTCAAGGGCATATCCGTCGAAGTGAACCAAGGCGAGATTGTGGGGCTTTTGGGCCCAAACGGTGCCGGGAAAACCACGTCTTTTTACATGATTGTAGGCCTGGTGAAACCCAACAGCGGGAAAATTTACCTGGACAAAATGGAAATCACCCATTTCCCGATGTACAAG
>JAEZGB010000143.1 GCA_023437485.1 Bacteroidota bacterium | reverse complement strand
GCCTTGGGCAGGTCAGGATATTGGAATGACGCGTTGTTTGAGGCGATGGCAATGTTAAATTTCGGCACCGTGGTTTCTGACTGTATTCCCCTGGCAAAACCGTTGACCGTAAAATCTCCGCTGGTTTTCACATTGGCCAGGCTACCCGAATATTTTGATGGGATCAGCGCCAGGAAATTCGTGAAGGAAGAACTTGGCGTTTTGAACGTGAGGTCATATTCCTGCCCCTGGTCAAGCAGTTTGAGGTATCCGTCAAATTCAAGCGGAAGCCGGTTTATCAATGCCTTGTTGTCCTTAAAGGCGTATTTGCTGTTCTCCATGTCGATGTCCAGCACCGCGTCAAGGGTGATCGGAACCCTGTTCATGAAATTGGTTTTGTCAATATCAAGTGAAACCCTAGTCGCCGACTTGGTCACCAGGTCCAGTTGTTTTTCAGTAAAATCGCCGGTTCCCGAGTGGTACAGGCTATCAAGCACCAGGTTGATCCCGGAGCGCTCGTCAAAATACCGGAACTTGAAGTTATCAACATTGTACTGCTTGATCTTGAGGGCCATCGGGTCGGTTTTGCCATCGTCTTTTTTCTTGGCGTTTTCCAGTGCGATATCAAAATTCCCGATACCGTCCTTATTGAAAAGGATGTTGACCACGCCATTTTGGGCCGAAATCCCGTCAATGTTTATCGGCTCGTCATTGCCCTTGAAAAGTTCCCTGATTGACATCGAAAAATCTACATCGCCCAGAGCGGCTAGCGTATCACCGGCAAATGGCGCCTTATTGATGATTAGCAATTGGTCAACATTCACGCTGGCCTGCGGAAAATTCCTGAACAGGCTCAGGTCGGCATCGGCAAAGGAAACCGTGGCATCAACATTTTCATTGATGGTGGAAGCAATCTTGGCCTTGATCGCGTCCTGAAAAAAATAGGGCAGCGCAAATAGGGCGACAATCAGCAACACGATGACAATTCCGGTTATTTTCAAGATTTTCCAGACCATTATTTTTCAGTTTATTCCTAACAAATTTAGAATATATAAACGAATAAACGCCCGGCTTATTGAACCGGGCGCTTTTAAATTGAGGTTAATTATTACCTGACGACAAGTTCAAAAGGCATCCATGCCTGGACGCCGCTTCTTTGGGTGGCCGCCTTTGCCTTTTTCAAAATTTGGTAGCTCTCGGCACCTATTTCCTTTTCGATCATCGATTCAGTTGACATAAATGGCAGACCCAGCCCCGCCAATAGGTCGCGGAAATTCTTTTCATATTCCGGATAATTGGCAATGCGGTATTTTTTGATTTTTGCCAGTTTGGCCGCCTCGGCAATCGCCTGGTCCAAACCGCCAATCTCGTCAACAAGACCGTTGTCAAGCGCTTGTTTTCCCGTCCACACGCGGCCTTGCGCAATGCTGTCTACCTTCGCTACAGGCATTTTCCGGCCCTGGGCCACCCGGCTTACAAAGGTGGTGTAAATGCGTTCAACTTCCTGCTGGATATAACCGCGCATAGCGGGGTCAACGGGGCTGAACGGGCTGTAGCCCGCCGCGTTTTTATGCGTGGAAACCTGTTCGGCATTGATACCGATGCGCCGGGAAAGGTTGGTAAAATTGGGCAGCATGCCAAAAACCCCGATCGATCCCGTGATGGTGTTGGCTTCGGCAAAGATTCGGTTGCCCCCGCAGGCAATATAATATCCGCCCGATGCCGCGAGGTTGCCCATTGACACTACTACGGGTTTGGTCTTTTTGGTCAATTCGATCTCGCGCCAGATCAATTCGGAGGTGAGCGCACTTCCTCCGGGAGAATCTACCCGCAGGACAACGGCCTTGACATTTTTATCGCGCCGGACTTCTCTCAATGCCCGCCTCATCGATCCTTCGCCAATGTAATTTTCGCTGCCCTCGCCGCTAAGGATCTCGCCCTGGGCATAAATAACCGCAATTTTTTCCTTGGAATAGTCACCTGCCGAGGATCCGATTTTTTCGGCATAATCACGGATCTTGACACGGTTGAACTTTTTGTCGGCACCTACGCCAAGCCTCTTGCGGATCATGTCGTTGTATTGGTCTTCATAACCCACCACATCCACCAGTTTTTCGCGAAGCGCCATTTCGGGGGTGCGCGCGTACAGCCCGCTTGCAATTGAGTCCAGCCTGGCAACCGGAATGTTTCGCGATGCCGAAATATCGTTTGCCATCGCTTCCCAAACCGATTGCAGCAGTTGCGTGATTTGTTCGCGGTTGGCCTCGCTCATCGAATTTTGAAGAAATGGTTCTACTGCGCTTTTGTATTTGCCGTGGCGAACCACCTCGATGTCAATGCCTGATTTTTCCTGCAGCCCCTTGAAAAACAGGACCTCGGATGACAGGCCCTTGAAATCAAACATTCCCACCGGGTTGATGTAAACCGAGTCGGCGGCCGAATTCAGGTAATAGTCATTTTGGGTATAAACACTTGCGTAGGAATAGACGAATTTGCCTGATTTCCGAAACTCGATCAGGGCATCGCGCACCGCCTTGGTTTGCGCCTGTCCCAGTTGAGAGAAATTATTGAGGATGGAAATCCCGTGGATCCGTTCATCATCGGCAGCTTTTTCAATTGCGCGGATCATGTCGGAGACCCCGTCGTGTCCCACCTCGGCATAATCAAATTCCTTGTAGATGCTTTTTCCGGCATAGTCCAGCCTCACGCCACTCAGGTCAAGTTCCAGCACCGAACGGCTTTTTATCTTGACCTCACCGCTTCCGCTTCCGGCAATTGCCGCGATCAAAATCAGCATAAAGAATGACAGGGCGAAAAACAGGAACAGGCCCACGATTACTGCAAGTACGTTTCCAAGAAATCTCATAACGGCAAATTTATCGGCAAAATAGTTATCAACCGGAGGGCAAATATACCCTAATTCTGAAATTCTTTTGCTTATTTTGCCCACGTCCCGCCAATATTCCCGGCAAAGGAAAAATCACTATGAAACAGCAGCATACGGCCGTGTTGTCTTTGGGCAGCAATATGGGCGACCGCATGGAAAACCTTGAAAAGTGCATGGGCCTGATCCATTCGGGTGCAGCTACCGTGGTGCGTGTTTCAAAAGTTTACGAATCGCCGGCCTGGGGGTTTGACGGCGCAGCCTTTTACAATTGTGCGCTGTTGGTGCACACGGTATTTGAAGCGCGTGAGCTGTTGCAAAAATTACTGGCCATCGAGCATGAAATGGGGCGAGTGCGGAGCGAATCAGGATATGCCGAACGGGTTATTGACATTGATATCGTCTCTTTCAATGAAGACATCGTTTCGCTTAGCGATCTCACGGTCCCGCACCCACATATGCAGGAGAGGCTGTTTGTGCTGTTGCCGATGCGCGATCTCGAACTGGATTGGCGCCATCCGGTCCTGCAAAGACATTTGCCCGATTTGCTCAACATCACCTCAGACAAGGCAATGTGCATGCCGGTGGCAAAACTGGATGCGCCGCTTGGCAAACTTGGCCTGGAGCGGTTCAATTACATCGCCATCGAAGGGAACATAGGCGCGGGCAAAACAACGCTTACCACCCGCATTGCCGAAGATCTGAACGCCAAAACAGTTTTGGAACGATTTGCCGACAACCCGTTCCTGCCCAAATTTTACAGCGACCAGTCGCGTTATGCGTTCCCGCTGGAGATGTCATTTCTGGCCGATCGGTATCAGCAGATTGCCGACGACCTGGCCCAATTTGATTTGTTCAAGGACTTTGTGATAGCCGATTACCACATTTTCAAATCGCTGATATTTGCGCACATCACCCTGACCGAAGACGAGTATCGGCTGTATCGCAAACTCTTTGATATCATCTACCGCGAGATGCCTAAGCCTGACCTGTACGTATATCTGTACCAGAACAGCCAGCGCTTATTGGAAAACATCAAAAAGCGCGGAAGGGACTATGAACAGGAGATCCCTGCCGAGTATCTTGAAAAAATCAACCGCGGATACCTGGACTATATCAAATCGCAACCAGACCTGAATGTTTTGGTCATCGATGTTTCGCAACTGGATTTTGTCAGGAACCAGGAAGATTACATTTTTATCCTGGACGAAATCTCCCACAAGATCAGCACGCCATCTGCCTGAAAAACTCCCACACCGCCACGCCGGCGCTAACCGCCACATTGAGTGAGTGTTTGGTTCCCAATTGCGGTATTTCAATACATCCATCACAATGTGAGATTGCCTCCTGGGAAACCCCGTGAACTTCATTTCCCAGGACCAGCGCGTACTTTAAATTGGAATCCGAAACAAACCGGTCCAACATCACCGCGCCTTCAACCTGTTCAAGGGCGTACACCCTGACACCATCGGCGCGCAGGGTCATCAGCGCATCGGTGATCGCTTTTACATATTCCCAGTGGACGCTCTCGGTGGCTCCCAATGCGGTCTTGTGAATTTCCTTGTTAGGCGGAGTTGCCGTAATGCCGCAAAGAATGATCTTTTCAACCCGGAAAGCGTCGGCAGTCCTGAAGATTGACCCAATGTTGTTCAGGCTGCGCACATCATCCAACACCAGGATAAGGGGTGTTTTTTTTGATTCTTTGAACTCTTGGGCCGAAAGTCGGCCGAGTTCACTGTTTTCAAGTTTTCGCATAATAAAAAAGCTCCCCCGAAGAGAAGCTTTATTTTATAGTGTTCGTAAATTTAGCTTTTTTGGGGCGCAGCCTTGGTGTCGTCCACTACATTCCCTTTGATGGTCAGGGTCTTGGCAGTTTCCGAAGCATTAGTGGTCACGGTTACCGTTTTGCTGAACGGACCCACGCGGTTGGTATCATATTTTACTCCGATAACGCCTTTTTGGCCGGGCATGATGGGCTCGGTAGGCTTGGTCGGGACCGTGCAACCACAGGATCCCGTGGCATTGGTGATGATAAGCGGTTTGGTGCCGTTGTTGGTAAACACGAAATCGCGCTTTCCATCGGCGTTGCGTGAAATGGTGCCGTAGTCAATCACCTCGGCGTCAAACTGGATTCCCGGGCCGTCAACTGCTTTTGGCGCTGCCTCGGTTTTGGCGGGAGCGGCCTTCTTGGCTGGTTTGGACTGGGCGTTTGCCGCCGTGATTCCAAAACAGGCCACCAGTGCAAGCATTGCTACTTTTTTCATCGTAATTTTTATTAGAATTTGAAAGCAAATCTATAAAAAAATCAATCGGGGAATGTGAAAATCACGCAAAATATTTTATTTATTTCCCTGCGGCTTTGGGCGTAAAATCTTAAATTCGCCCGAGTTACAAAAATAATTCGATTGATTTTGGCGAAAGAAAAGCAGGCGAAGGAAACGCCCTTGATGAAGCAGTACAACGAGATCAAACGCAAGTATCCCGATGCATGCCTTTTGTTCCGCGTAGGCGATTTTTACGAAACTTTTGGCGAGGATGCTGTCCGGGCCGCCAGGATTTTGGGCATCATTTTGACCAAACGCGGTGCGGGCTCTGAAAGCGAGACTGAACTCGCGGGTTTTCCGCACCACTCTTTAAATACCTATCTCCCCAAACTTGTCAAGGCCGGGTTGCGCGTTGCGATTTGCGACCAGCTCGAAGATCCAAAAATGACCAAGACCATCGTCAAACGCGGGGTCACCGAACTTGTTACCCCCGGGGTATCGCTCAACGACGAGGTGCTTCAATCCAAGTCAAATAATTTTCTTTCGGCGGTGTTTTTTGGAAAGAAATGCCTCGGAATCGCGTTTCTCGATGTTTCCACCGGCGAATTTTTAACCGCACAGGGCGATTCGGAATACATTGACAAACTTTTGCAGAACTTTTCGCCGAGCGAAGTTTTGGTCTGCAAGCAGCAAAAGGCAAAGTTCAGGGATAGTTATGGCGAGCGGTACCACAGTTTTTACCTCGACGACTGGGTTTTTGCTCCCGATTTTGCGCTTCAGTCACTCAACGCGCATTTTGGAACGGTTTCGCTAAAGGGTTTCGGGATTGACGACCTTGAAGATGGCATCATTGCATCGGGTGCCGTGCTGCATTACCTGTCAGAAACCCGCCATGATAAACTTGAGCATATTGCGACAATCGGCCGGATCCTGCGCGACCAATATGTTTGGATGGACCGTTTTACGATTCGCAACCTGGAACTGTATCATTCTTTTAATCCCGGCGCCGTCACCCTGCTGGAGGTTATAGACAAGACAATTTCACCCATGGGTGGACGTCTTTTGAAACGATGGCTGGCGCTTCCCCTGAAGGATATTGCCCAAATAAGGCAGCGCCACGAAGTAGTGGCCTGGCTGATTGAAAATCGCGATTCGCTGGAGGCCATTCGCAACCAGATCAAGAGCATCGCTGACCTTGAAAGGCTGATTTCAAAAGTCGCAACGGGAAAGGCCGGGCCCCGTGAGGTGGTTTCGCTCAAGGAATCGCTTGACGCGATTGTTCCCATGCGAAGGCTTGCGCTTGATTCTGGCCAACCGTCGGTAAAGGCATTAGGCGAAAAATTGCACGAATGCCAGGTGCTTCGGGAAAAGATCGGGGCTACCCTGAATGCTGAATCGCCGGTGGCCATCTCAAAAGGCGGCGCGATCGCAACGGGGGTCAATGCTGAGTTGGATGATTTGCGCAGCATATCATTTTCAGGAAAGGAATATCTCGAGGGGATCGAAGCGCGGGAGTCGGAACGCACCGGGATTTCGTCGCTCAAGATTTCGTTCAATAATGTTTTCGGATACTATATAGAGGTTCGCAACACGCACAAGGACAAAGTTCCGGTAGAGTGGATTCGCAAACAGACGCTTGTCAATGCCGAGCGATACATTACCGAGGAACTCAAAGAATACGAAGCCAAAATACTGGGCGCCGAAGAAAAGATCCAGAAGTTGGAGCATGAATTGTTCAATGAATTGATCTCCTGGATTTCCGGATATATCCGCCCGGTTCAGGAAAACGCATCGCTGGTCGCACAGCTTGATTGCCTATGTTCATATGCAAAGCTCGCAATTGACAATCAGTATGTTTGCCCGCAAATAACCGACGATTTTGACCTGTCGATTGTTGAGGGCCGGCATCCGGTAATAGAAAAACAACTGCCCGTGGGTACTCCGTACATCGCCAATGATGTTGAACTTGACCGCGAACGCCAGCAGATCATCATGATCACCGGGCCAAATATGTCAGGGAAATCGGCGATATTAAGGCAGACTGCGTTAATCGTATTGCTGGCGCAGATGGGGAGTTTTGTACCCGCATCGACGGCGAGGATTGGCGTGGTGGATAAAATATTCACGCGCGTTGGCGCATCCGACAACATCTCGATGGGCGAATCGACCTTTATGGTGGAGATGAATGAGACCGCATCAATTCTCAACAATATCTCAGAGCGAAGCCTGGTGCTGCTTGATGAAATAGGGCGGGGAACGAGTACCTATGACGGAATCTCGATTGCCTGGGCCATTGCCGAATACCTGCATGAGCATCCGGCAAGACCCAAGACCTTGTTTGCAACCCATTATCACGAACTCAACGAAATGGGAAGTTCGATGCCGCGAATCAGGAATTTTAATGTTTCGGTCAAGGAGTTGAAGGACAATGTGCTTTTTATCAGGAAACTGGTGGAAGGCGGCAGCGCGCACTCCTTCGGGATCCATGTGGCCAGGATGGCGGGAATGCCGCAAACGGTGATTTCGCGGGCGAAACGCCTGCTCAAGAAATTGGAAAAAGATCATTCGGGCGATGCTTTGGCGGGAGCAAACCTGTTGCGCGAACCTGACATGCAGTTGAGTATCTTTAATCTTGACGATCCGCTTCTGGAAGAGGTTAAAGGGCAATTGCTTGAGCTTGACATAAATACCCTGACTCCTGTGGAGGCCCTGATGAAGCTCAATGAGCTCAAGAGAATACTGGGCAATTGATACAAATGATGGTGCAATTTTTTTCAGTTTTTCCTTTGCATAAATGAATTTATGTTTTAAATTTGCCCTCGCAATACCGAACAAGTATTGCGGTTCTTTTCCAGAATGAAATGCGAAAATAGCTCAGTTGGTAGAGCGCGACCTTGCCAAGGTCGAGGTCGCGGGTTCGAATCCCGTTTTTCGCTCCAAGTTGGTCTGCTCGGATGGTGAAATTGGTAGACACGCTGGACTTAAAATCCAGTGGGCAGAAATGCCCGTGCGGGTTCAAGTCCCGCTCTGAGTACAAAATTTAAACGAAACAACCCCTGTAACAATGTTGCAGGGGTTTTTTGTTTTATACGGCATTTGCGCCGGTGTGCAGCGGAAACCGTTTCGCGGCAGGATGCGCGTGAGCGATTGAGGCAAGGTACCGCGTACCGCCGAAAGCGCGGCCCGTAGGGACACGCCCAAAATAATGCGCATAAAAAAACCCCGCAATGCGGGGCTTTCATTTTTGTCGGTAACTTTAAATTACTGAGCTGGAGCAGCTGCAGGAGCTTCTTCAGTAGTAGTTGTAGTTTCAACAGAAACAGTGTCAGCTGCAGGAGCAACTTCTTCAACTGGCGTAACCTCCTCAGTTGGAACAACTACTTCTTCAGTCTCAGTTTTAGTTTCTTTGCATGAAACCAAAGTGATAGCAGCTACAAGAGCCAGGCTAAAAAATACTTTTTTCATCTTACTTTAGTGTAAAAGGTTAATTATTAATTCGAGGCAAAGATATAAATTTTTTGA
>JAEZGB010000066.1 GCA_023437485.1 Bacteroidota bacterium | reverse complement strand
TCTGTATTGAGCCTTGCCGAGACCACTGAGCCGTCATGGGCACTTACGCTGGCTTTTTTGGTTTCGATATTCCCGTGGATCGTAGCGCCGCGGGTAAGTTTTACGGCCAATTTTTCAGTTGACAATCCGCTTTGGATTCGCACCGACGCGCCGTTTGCCACGATTTCGGATATTTCAATTGCCGATACCTCGAGGATTGCCGCGCCTCCGGGGGCCGATTGGATGGTGAGCACGCCTTTGGCCACCTCGGCCGATGCCTGACCGCTTCCCTCGATAAATTGGATGGCGTTTACCGGCGATTTTTTCAGGATAACCTGGACGTTGCCCACCGCGTGGATTTTGTTAAAGGGTTGAACCTGATCTTGTGACTGTGCCAGCTGTCCCACTAGGAACATGCTAAGCGATGTGATGATTTTGAACATGATTTTGATTTTTTTCCCAGACGCTCCAAGCTGTTACGCCCCGGGTGATTGATGATGATTTTTGATTTTTGCCTGATTAGGGCGGTTTGATTGATTGGTGATTGAAACTACTTGATAAACTTGATGCTGAACGGGTAATTATAGGGTTCGCCATTGGCTGCCCTGACCGAGGCGAAGATGATCAGGAAAAACTCGGCTACTTTTAGCAGTATAAAGAGCATTACGGCAATGGCCGCGATGATGACTATCCCGGTAATGTTGGCGGGAGATAAATGGTAGGCGAATTCGCCGCCGTCGGCAATCACTGAAAAGGGAACATTTTTGAATATGGTGAAAAGCAGGATGGGAATCGCGATGATGGCCAGAACAAGCGAATACAGAAAAATGCTAAGCTGAAAATTGATCGCCTGCTTTCCGTGGTCGTCCACAAACTCCGAGCCCCGGCGCGATACGCTCCAGATGACCACCGGAAGAATGAAATTTCCCAGGGGGAAAAAGTATTGGCTCAAGGCACTTAAGTGCGTCAGGGCTGCCAGGGTCTTGCAATTATTGGTTGTGGTTTCCATCTTTATCGATTTAAATATTAAAACTACTATTTAGTAGCTGCTAACTTCCATTAGCTTGTAATTTCTTATGCAAATATATATCTAAACTTTGGTATCTTGTTTTGCACAGTACTTAATATTAACCTTTTTTTAACAGCTTCAGATTCCACCTGTTTTCCTAAATTGGTCAAAATTTGATGATGAATACGCACGAAATCAATACTTTCCTTCTCTTTAAATTGCCCGCAGCCTTTGTATGCGGTGTAAGGGCAAGAAAAGTGGGCGCCGACAGCGCCGTGGTTACGGCGCCTACTAAATGGATCAGCAAAAATCCGTTTGGTTCGATGTATTTTGCGGTTCAGGCCATGGCCGCCGAACTCTCTACCGGAATCCTGTTGATGCGTGCCATCCGCCGGAGCGGGCGTCCCGCTTCAATGCTTGTTACCGGCCTGCGCGCAGAATACTTTAAAAAAGCGGTCGGCAGGATTACCTTTATTTGTTTTGATGGTGAGGCTGTAGCCCAAACGGTGGAACTCGCCCTGTCCGGGCAATCCCAAATCGTCGAACTTACTTCAACTGGCAAGGATCAGGCTGGCGATGTTGTTTCAGTCCATACAATAAGTTGGAGCATTAAAAGTAAACAGCCGTTAAATTCGCCTTAAACATACCTATTGAAGGCGTTGTGGCGTAAATTTGAAATAAAACCATGACCATTCTTATCACCGGAGCCAGCGGTATGGTTGGGCGTCACCTGGTCGCGCTGCTTTTGCAACGGGGGCACGCCATACGTTTTTTAACCACTTCGGCCCGCAAAACCAGTTCGATTGCCGGCGCAAGCGGATTTGTTTGGGATCCGTCGCGCGGCACGCTCGATCCCGACGCGCTTAGCGGAGTGGAATGCGTCGTCCATTTGGCAGGCGCTACTATCGGCAAAAGATGGACAGGTTCCTACAAACGTGAAATCATCTCCAGCCGCGTTCAATCGGCACAGGTTCTTTATCGGGCATTGGAAACTTCAATTCACCGGGTATCGCATTTTATTTCGGCATCGGGTATCGGAATTTATCCTGACAGCCTTACTGAACACTATGATGAGAAATTTACCGGAGCCCCTAACGGATTCGCCGGGGAGGTAGTACGCCAATGGGAACAGCAGGCCGATGCATTTCAAAAACTCGGGATTGGCGTGGCAAAAGTGCGTACCGGGCTGGTACTTTCAAAAGCTGGCGGTGCGTTGGAGAAACTGGTCCAGCCCATTAAATTGGGGTTTGGCGCTCCGCTGGGCAGCGGAAACCAGATTGTATCCTGGATACATATTGATGACCTGGTGGGCATTTATGTCAAGGTGATTGAAGAAAAGCTGGACGGTATTTACAACGCCGTGGCCCCAGGGCCGGTAAGCCAACGTGTCCTGACCCGCCAAATCGCATCGGTACTCCAAAAGCCGCTTTGGCTGCCCAAAGTCCCGAGGGCCATATTGAGGATGATGTTGGGCGAAATGTCGGCATTGCTCACTGAAGGCCAATTTGTGAGCAGCGAAAAAATAATACGGTCCGGCTATCGGTTCAAATTTCCCGAAGCCGGACCGGCTTTAAAAGATCTGCTTACCAAAATACCTATCGGGAAGCCTTAACCACGACCCGGACCTCGATCTCATCGTTGACAAACTGGTCAGTAAGATCAGTAAAAACTGATTTTGAACCGTAATTTACCCGCCACTCTGTCCGGTCTATGACAAATGTGTCACTGGTTATCGAAATGCTTTTGTCACTGATGTTCACAATGGCCGGGAATTTAATGTTTTTGGTGGTTTCCTTAATGGTCAGATTGCCTTCAATTGAAGATTTTCCGGTTTCGGTCGATACATTGGTGATTTCAAACTTCGCCTCCGGATATTTCCTGACATTGAAGAAGTGGTCGGCTTTTTCCATCGTAAGGCCTTTCAAATGGGCTTCGAGATCAGCCTTGTCACTGCCTTCAAGATCCGAAACACTAATGGTATTCATGTCAATGGTAAAGTTTCCACCCGTGACCTGATCGCCTTCGGCAAAAATGGACCCGCCAGAAAGTCGTAGTGTTCCGGAGTGCTTGCCCACCTGCTTAGACCCGGTCCATTCAATGACCGATGTCGAGGTGTTGACGTTATACGTTTCGGCATTTTCTGACGGCGCGCTCGCGTCACGGGCTTCGCCGGCGGTTTCGGCCTTGTCCTTTTTGCAGGATGTGACCGTTAGCAGGCAAATGGCAATAGCAGAGAGTAATGTCGTTTTCATAAGCAATAAATTTATATCATTAACAAAATTATAGAAACTTGTGTAAAAACTTATTAAAATTATTGAAAATCCGGTAAAGGGGCTATTTTTTAATTCGTGACAATTTGGCATTTAACCGTCAATTGGTAGTAAGTTTGCAAACCGCGCGCGAAACCTAAGATAACAGCAAATTTAAATACAGCCGAAATGACTACGGAAAATAGTGAAAACCAACAGGAGTTTGATGAGAAAACGCTGGAGCAGAATGCCAATGGCGAGCAATTGATCGTAGAGCCCGAAGCAGGCCAAAATGATGGCCTGGCCCAGGAGCTCGAAAAAGAAAAGGACAAATTCCTGCGCCTGTTTGCCGAGTTCGAAAATTACAAACGGCGCACCGCCAAAGAACGCCTTGAATTGTTCAAAACAGCCAATCAGGAAGTTTTACTGGCAATGTTGCCGGTCATGGACGATTTTGACCGCGCGATGCTGGAAATAGGCAAGGCAGGCGATGAGCAGCTCCTTAAAGGAGTTCAGCTGATACATGAAAAACTAAAAGCAACCCTTGCGGCCAAAGGCCTTGAGTTGGTCGAGGTAGGCGTGGGCGATCCATTTAACGCCGATTTTGCCGAAGCCATTACCCTGATTCCGGCGCCTGAGGATTCTCTTAAAGGCAAGATCGTGGATGTCCTGGAGAAAGGTTATAAACTTGGCGACCGCATCATCAGGTTCCCGAAAGTAGTGGTTGGCCAATAAAAAACATTAAGATGAAGAAAGATTTTTATGAAGTCCTGGGGGTAAGCAAAAACGCCACGCCCGAAGAAATCAAGAAAGCCTACCGCAAAAAGGCGATCGAATTCCATCCCGACAAAAATCCGGGGAACAAGGAAGCCGAGGAGAACTTTAAACTTGCGGCCGAGGCTTACGAAGTGCTGAGCGATCCGCAGCAAAAGGCGAAATATGACCAGTATGGCCACCAGGCCTTTGAAAATGGCGGTTTTGGCCACCACCCCGGCGGCATGAACATGGAAGACATCTTTAGCCAGTTTGGCGATATCTTTGGCAGTGCATTTGGTGGCGGAGGGTTCGGAGGCTTTGGCGGAGGTGGCGGACAACGGCGGGTCAAAGGCAGCAACCTTCGTATCAAGGTCAAGATGACCCTTGAGGAAATTGCCAACGGCGTCGAAAAGAAGATCAAGGTTAAGCGCAAGGTCCAGGCCCCGGGAGTGCGTTACAAAACCTGCTCCACCTGTAATGGGCAGGGCCAGGTCATGCGGGTGACCAATACCATTTTGGGAAGGATGCAATCTGCCAGTACTTGTCCCGCATGTGGCGGTACAGGGCAAACTATTGAAAGCAAGCCAAAAGAGGCAGATGCTCACGGACTGGTTCTGCATGACGAGACCGTTTCAATTAAAATCCCCGCAGGCGTGGTCGAGGGAATGCAGCTCAAGGTTTCCAATAAAGGGAACGACGCACCTGGCAACGGAATTCCGGGCGATTTGATCGTGGTAATTGAGGAGGTTGAACACCCAACCTTGAAACGCGAAGGCGAAAACCTGCATTTGGATCTTTACATCAGCTTCAGCGAGGCGGCCTTGGGAGTTTCCAAAGATATCGATGCGGTGACCGGCAAGGTGCGGATCAGGCTGGAAGAGGGGATTCAATCGGGCAAAATACTGAGGCTCAAAGGCAAAGGCGTTCCGAACCTGAACGGTTATGGAAACGGCGACCTTTTGGTTCATGTCAACGTGTGGACGCCGAAAACGCTCAACCGTGAGCAACGAGAGTTTTTTGAAAAAAATCTCAAGGACGAAAACTTTGTCCCAAATCCTGAAAAATCAGACAAATCTTTTTTTGAAAAAGTTAAGGATATGTTTTCGTGATTCAAAAACATTTTCTATATTTGGGTCATTACTAGTAGGTAACTGGTAATTTCTTTTTCATAGCAATTTTTCCCATCCTTGTGCAAATAAGGGTGGGTTTTTTTATTAAAACAATTCCTGCAACCTCGTCGGAATCGCTATTTTTACACAAATTTTTTTGGATGGACAATATTCTAGTAGTGGACAAGGTGGTAAAGCAGTACGGCGCTTATACCGCCCTGAACGCCGTTTCTCTCAGCGTGCCGCGCGGAAGCATTTACGGGCTGCTTGGGCCAAACGGCGCCGGAAAAACCTCACTGATAAGGATCATCAACCAGATCACAATGCCTGACAGCGGTCAGGTGCTGCTTGACGGCGAGGTGCTGAACCCCGGCCATGTACGGCACATCGGCTATTTGCCTGAAGAACGCGGGCTTTACAAATCGATGAAGGTTGGTGAACAATGCCTTTACCTGGCGCAGATGAAGGGAATGTCCAAGGCCGAGGCGCGCAAACAACTGGAGTACTGGTTTGCCAAGTTGGAAATACAAGGCTGGTGGAACAAGAAAATCCAGGAGCTTTCCAAGGGAATGGCCCAAAAGATACAGTTTGTGGTTACGGTGCTTCACCGGCCAAAGCTTTTGATCTTTGATGAACCGTTTTCCGGGTTTGATCCTGTGAATGCGAACATCATCAAGGATGAAATCCTCGCGCTCAAGAAAAGCGGATCCACTATCATATTTTCCACTCACCGGATGGAAAGTGTCGAGGAACTCTGCGACAATATCGCGCTGATCCATAAATCCAACAAGCTCATTGAGGGCAAACTTGACGACGTGAAGCGCGAGTACCGGGAAAATACCTTTGAGGTGGGCGTGCTTACCGGTAATGTGGAAGGGCTTATGTTTGACCTTACCCAAAAGTTCAAGGTGGCCCAAACCCATTTCAAATCGCTCAACGACGAACTTAAGCTCAGTGTCCAATTGGGCACTTTGACCCCCAATGACCTTCTGCAGGTACTTACCTCACGCGGCCAGGTCACTCATTTTGTTGAGAAAATCCCGAGCGTTAATGATATCTTTATCCAGTCAGTCAGCAAATCCTAAAAAATGAGCGTCCTTTCACTAATCATAAAAAGAGAATTTTACGCCAAGGTCCGCAACAAGTCCTTCATCGTGATGACGTTTCTCAGCCCGTTGCTCTTTGTGGGGATCGCGGCTTTCGTGGCCTACCTGAGCTCGATGAAAGCTGATGTGCGCACCGTTGCCATCCATGACCAGACCGGCCAGTTCTCGGGCAGTTTTGTCAGTGACGATGAATACAACTTCGTCGATGTTTCCACCGCAAACCTCGCCGTGATCCGGGACAGTGTGACCAGCGGCTATTATGAAGGCGTACTTCACATCCCAAAATCCGATTCGGCCGCGGTGCCGGGAAAAATCCGCTATATTTCAAGCGAAAGCCCCGGAATGATGTTTCTTGAAAGCATGGAGCAAACCATCGCCGACAAAATGACCAAGGCGAACCTTGTAAGTGCCGGGCTTGATACCACCGCCATCCGCCGTGCGCAGGCATCGGTTGACATCGCCATTGAAAAATCGACCGGGGAGGAAACCGTCCGTGGGCTAAACGAGATTAAAATTGCCATTGGCGGCTCATTTGGTTATCTGATCATGATGTTCATCATCATTTACGGCAACATGGTCATGCGAAGCGTCATCGAGGAAAAGACCAACCGAATCGTGGAAATCATCATTTCATCGGTCCGTCCTTTTCAACTCATGATGGGCAAGATCATCGGGACATCACTTGCCGGGATACTGCAATTTCTAATCTGGGCCATCATCGGGGTATTGTTGCTTTTCTTTGCTTCGGCATCATTTGGCGTTTCGGCAGCCCCTGCCGCCAGCGTGCCGCCCGATGTTATGGAGCAGGCCCAGCAACAAATGAGCACCATGCAGCTTTACCTTCGCGAACTTTGGGACCTTCCCATCGCCACCATCATCATTGCCTTTGTCATATATTTTATCGGCGGTTATTTCCTGTACAGCTCGTTCTACGCCGCAATCGGCGCCGCCGTCGACAATGAAACTGATTCGCAACAATTCCTTTTGCCTATCATGATGCCACTTATCCTGGGCGTTTATATTGGGTTTTTTACCGTGATGAATGATCCGCACGGAACCGTCGCCACAGTATTTTCCTTTATACCGATCACATCGCCGATTGTCATGCTGATGCGCATCCCGTTTGGCGTCCCGTTGTGGCAGCTCGCACTTTCCATGGCCATCCTTTTTGGAACATTTTTACTGGTGGTGTGGTTCGCCTCCAAGATTTACCGCGTCGGAATCCTGATGTATGGGAAAAAGCCGACGTATAAGGAGATATTCAAGTGGCTTAAGTATTAGCTGTCAGCTGTCAGCTGTCAGTCGTCAGTCGTCAGTCATCAGTTATCAGTTGAGGTTGTGTCAAGCCGGCCAAAATGATAGTTGGCCACTAACTATAAAACTGACAACTGATAACTAATGACTTTCAGGAGCTTTTTCCCGCTGTCCGCTATAGCTTTTGCCAGCCCCAAGGTGTTAAAAAAACCTTAGGTCTTAAAAGGCAAAAGGCTGCCGCTCCCATCGGGGCTAGGGGATCACGTTATCCCTTGATAATTTACAGGTAACAATACAAATTCGTATCTTGTAGTACCCGATTACCCAAAATTTAAAATTCAAAATTCAAAATTTTCAATTCCTCTCATGTCCCGTATCCTCATCATTGAAGACGAAGCCTCCATCCGCCGGGTGCTCATCAAGATTTTATCGGAAGAAAGTGAAACCTACCAGGTTGACGAAGCCGCCGACGGAATCACCGGCCTGGACAAAATCACCAACAATGATTATGACCTGGTGCTTTGTGATATCAAAATGCCCAAAATGGACGGCGTCGAGTTGTTGGAAGCTGTAAAAAAAATAAAACCGGAAATCCCGATGGTCATGATTTCAGGCCACGGCGACATGGAAACGGCAATCAACACCATGAGGCTTGGCGCCTTTGATTACATCTCCAAACCCCCTGACCTGAACCGCTTGCTCAACACCGTGCGCAACGCCCTGGACAAGAAACAGTTGGTGGTGGAGAACAAAATCCTCAAAAAAAAGGTCAGCCGCCACTATGAGATGATAGGTGAAAGCGACGCCATCAACCACATAAAAGATATCATTGACAAAGTGGCCCCCACCGATGCGAGAGTGCTCATTACCGGACCTAACGGAACGGGCAAGGAACTCGTTGCGCACCAATTGCATGAAAAAAGCGAACGTTCGGGGGCGCCGCTCATCGAGGTCAACTGCGCTGCCATACCGAGCGAGCTTATTGAGAGCGAACTTTTTGGGCATGTCAAGGGCGCGTTCACATCGGCGGTTCGCGACCGAGCGGGCAAATTCGAGGCCGCCGACAAGGTAACGATTTTCCTGGACGAGATTGGCGACATGAGCCTTCCGGCGCAGGCAAAAGTGCTTCGCGTGCTTCAGGAGGGACTGGTGCAGCGCGTGGGTGCCGACAAGGACATCAAGGTGGATGTGCGCGTAGTGGCGGCAACCAACAAGGATCTCAAGAAGGAGATTGCCGAGGGCCGTTTTCGCGAAGACCTTTACCACCGCCTTGCCGTGATCCTGATCCGCGTTCCGGCGCTCAATGACCGCCGCGAAGACATTCCGATGCTCATCAGCCACTTTAACCAGATGATCGCCTCAGAGCAGGGAAATGCACCAAAAATATTCTCGGATCCCGCAGTTAAATTGCTTCAACAGTATGACTGGACGGGCAATATCCGCGAACTTCGCAATGTCATTGAACGGCTCATCATCCTTGGCGGCAACGAAATTTCTGAAGACGACGTCCGCCTTTTTGCAAGTAAATAATGGAACTGAAAAAAATAAACCCGCAACTTCGCGAAAGCCTAATCTCGCTTGGATTAAGTGAGCCCACGGAAATGCAGTCCGAGTGCTTTACGCTGTTGAAAAGTGGCGCCGACTGCCTGATCGCCTCACCCGAAGGAACGGGAAAGACCACGCTTTTGGCCATGTCGATTATCCAGCAACTGGCCTCGCCGGGCGAAGAATCGCCCCGCGCGTTGGTATTTGTCCGTGACCGCGAGGCCGTTCTTACCTTTATTGAAGATTTTGAGAAAATAAACACCCGCAACGGGCTTCGGATTTTTGGTACCCATGAGAAGACCAATTTGGACGAGGACAAAAACCTGATCTCGCTGGGTATTGATGTGTTGGTGGGGACGCCGGTAAAACTCGGTGAGCTTTTTGGAACCGCCGGCTTTAACATCAACCGGTTGCGTATTTTTGCAGTTGATGACGCGCAGCTTTTGATGGCTGACCGCCGCGAGCCGCACATCATGAGAATATCACAAAGCATCGCTCGTGTGCAACGCGTGATTTTTACTTCGGTACTTACTGAAAAAGTTGAGTTTTTCGCCGACAAGTTGCTTGACCAGGACGCGCCATTAATTGATTTTACCCAGGATGAAGACATCGTTTGAAACTCAAAGACTATTGTTGCGGGAAGTCAAGATCAGTGATGATCGCGGATTTTTCCAGCTTGATTCAGACCCCGAGGTGCATCGTTACCTGGGCGGAAAACCGGTCAAGACCATTGAGGAGTGCCGTGACATGATCGCCGGATTGCGTGACCAGTACCGGCAATACGGCATTGGCCGGTGGGCGGTAATTCTTAAGGAGACCGGTGAATTTCTGGGTTGGAGCGGCTTAAAGGTTGAAAAGAACGTCAATGGCCGCGCGCGTTTTTATGACCTCGGTTACCGGTTTATCCCAAAGTATTGGGAAATGGGTTACGCCACTGAAGCGGGAAGGGCCTGGGTGGATTTTGGTTTTAACCAAATGAAGCTTGATACCATCTGCGCCTATACATCGCCAAAAAACCTCGAATCCCAACGCGTCCTTGAAAAATGCGGACTTCGGCACACCGAAACATTTCTCTATGAGGGCGAACCCGAGCTCTGGTACGAAGCCCAGAGGCCAAAATAAAAACATCGCCATTACATTGCTCTGCACTATCTTTGCGCCTTTTAATTCCAAGGGACGTGATAACTGTTAATGACATTTCGGTACAATTTGCCGGTACCACCTTATTCAGCGAAGTTTCTTTCGCGATAAACGAAAACGACAAGATCGCCCTGATGGGCAAGAACGGTGCGGGCAAGTCTACGTTGCTCAAGATCATTGCCGGAGTAAACAAACCCTCCGGCGGGAGTATCTCGGCGCCGAAAGATACTGTAATTGCCTATTTGCCGCAACATCTGCTCACCAAAGACGAGTCGACTGTTTTTGAAGAAGCTTCAAAAGCCTTTCAGGAAATCTTTGATATGAAAGCCGAAATCGATGCGCTCAATGAACAGCTTACGATTCGCACTGATTATGAAAGCGACGATTACATGAAGCTCATCGAGCGCGTGTCAGAAGTCAGTGAAAAATTTTACTCGATTGAGGAAGTTAATTATGAAGCCGAGGTTGAAAAGGTGCTAAAAGGACTCGGATTTGAGCGTGATGATTTTACGCGGCCAACTTCAGAATTCTCAGGCGGATGGCGCATGCGTATAGAACTGGCCAAGATACTGCTCCGCAAACCTGACCTGATCCTTTTGGATGAACCCACCAACCACATGGACATCGAATCGATCCAGTGGCTTGAAGATTTTTTAATCAATTCGGCCAAGGCGGTGATGGTAATTTCCCACGACAGAGCCTTCGTTGACAATATCACCAACCGCACCATTGAGGTCACCATGGGACGCATCTACGATTACAAGGCGAAGTATTCGCATTACCTGGAACTCCGGAAAGACCGTCGTGCCCACCAGCTTAAGGCTTATGAGGAACAGCAAAAAATGATTGCCGAAAATACCGAATTCATCGAGCGTTTCAAGGGTACCTATTCCAAGACACTGCAGGTGCAGTCACGGGTTAAGATGCTGGAAAAACTGGTTCCGGTTGAGGTCGATGAGGTTGACAACTCGGCGCTGCGGCTCAAGTTTCCGCCTTCTCCCCGCAGTGGGCAATATCCGGTCGTGGTTTCGGATTTGTGTAAAAGTTACGGCGACCATGTGGTCTTCCGCGATGCCAACCTGGTAATTGAACGGGGCCAGAAAGTCGCATTCGTCGGCAAGAACGGCGAGGGTAAATCTACAATGATCAAGGCGATCATGAAGGAGATTGCTCCCGATTCGGGCAAGGTCGAAATTGGCCACAACGCCATGATCGGGTATTTCGCCCAAAACCAGGCCTCACTGCTTGACGGTGACCTGACGGTTTTTGATACCATTGACCGGATTGCGGTAGGAGACATCCGCACTCAAATAAAAAACATTTTGGGCGCCTTTATGTTTGGTGGCGACGACATCCAGAAAAAGGTAAAGGTGCTTTCAGGTGGCGAAAAAACGCGCCTGGCCATGATCAAGCTGTTGCTGGAACCGGTGAACCTGCTCATTTTGGACGAACCCACCAACCACCTTGACATGAAGACCAAGGACATCATCAAAGACGCCCTGCGCGATTTTGACGGCACGCTGATCCTGGTTTCGCATGATCGCGACTTTCTTGATGGCCTGGCCGAAAAGGTATTTGAATTCGGCAATAAGCGCGTCAAAGAACATTTTGAAGACATCAAAGGATTTTTGGCGCACAAAAAAATGGAAAGCCTGCGCGATATTGAAAAATGACTATTTGCATAAAAAAAAACGCCCGTTCCGGGGCGTTTCTTCAAGGGTTTTGGTTAGTTGTGTTTTAAGGGCAAGAAGGGTTAGAGCCTGAATCCGTAGGCGAGGCGGAGCGCAACTTGTCCAACGCCGTTGCCGCCATCTTCCGTCGGAAAATCAGTGTAATGTTCATATCGAAGGCTTAGGTCGACATATTTGTTTGCCCATCCGATACCCGGGCTAAGCAACAGTGAATTATCAACCTTTCCACTGTAATCATTGGTGATTGGGAAGGCAGCACCGGCCTCGGCAAGCGCGTAGAATGAATCTTCCCACCAGAATACCTTAAATCCGCCCTTTACCGGGATGAATCCAAGATCAGGAATATTGTCACCGATAAACAGGTTTGTAAAACCGGTAGTCATGGTGATCGAAATCCTGCGGTTAAAATCATATTGCAGCCTTACGTCGGCTCCGAGTGACCAATCGTAGAGGTCATCGGTTACAATTCCGCCGTTAAGCCCAAGGCCCAGTCTCCAGCCTTGATCATAGTTCGGATCCTCGGCCAACACGTCCTGTGCCTGCATCGTGGCTGTCGCAAAAAGAGCGAGTACCATTGTCCATAGTCGGTTCATCTTAGCAGTTTTCATAGGTTAAATTTTTGTTTCGGCTAAATTAGAACGAGGGTTCGAGATCGCTTTTACATAATTTCAATGTGCGAAAAATCCACTTAAAATTTTCACTCGAAGTTTTTGGCGTAAAATCCTGTTAATATTGGAGTTGTCATGCATTTTTCAATTCTTGCGAACTTTAGCCGACGAACTAATTTTGGCTAAAAATTGGCAAAATGGTTTGATTTTCTTTAACAGATTGAGCAAATAATAACAATGGTTTTTGCCAGTAAACAATACCTTTGCGGCAAATTTAAAAATGGATTTTAGTCGTTATACACGCGAGTTTGGCTATAACCTAAAATTGGCGTATCCGGTCATTTTGGGCATGCTGGGCCACACCTTGATCGGGATAGTTGACAACATCATGGTTGGCAGGTTGGGTAGTACGGAACTCGCTGCGGTGTCTTTGGGCAATTCGATGATATTTATAGCGATGTCACTCGGAATTGGCTTTTCAACAGCCATCACGCCCATCGTGGCCGAGGCCGATGCTGCCGGGGACTCGCACCGGATCAGGGCCGCTTTCCAGCACGGATTACTACTGTGCACCCTGCTGGGTTTTGCGCTATTTACCGTGGTGGTGATGGCCAAGCCGCTGATGGTTTTCCTGAATCAGCCGCAGGAAGTCATAACTCTCGCCGTGCCGTACCTGGATTGGGTGGCTTTTTCGTTGATTCCACTGGTAATGTACCAGGGTTACAAGCAATTTGCCGACGGGATGTCGATGACCAAATATTCGATGTACGCCATCGTCATGGCCAATATTGTCCACGTTATTTTTAACTACCTTTTTATTTACGGTTTTTGGATCTTTCCTCCCATGGGGATCGTGGGCGCGGCACTGGGAACCGTAATCTCCCGTATCCTGATGGTGGTTTTTTTGCAAGTAATACTATCCCGGCATGAGGCGCTCAAACAATACTTCAAGGGGTTCAAGTTTCGCAACATCAGCAAAAGGCTGCTGCGCAAAATCATCAACATCGGCTTTCCATCCTCAATGCAGATGCTTTTTGAAGTGGCGCTGTTTACGGCGGCAATCTGGCTTTGCGGCAATATTGGCAAGACCAGCCAGGCTGCCAATCAAATTGCGTTGAGCCTTGCCACGGTGACCTTTATGTTTGCCATGGGGCTGAGCGTGACGGCGATGATTCGGGTGGGCAACCAGCGCGGATTAAAGGATTTCAGGCAATTGGTGGTGGTTGCGCGTTCCATTTTCCTGCTTACCGCGCTTATCGAAGTGGTGTTCGCCTTGTTGTTTTTAGCCTTTCACCAGTACCTTCCGCAGTTTTTCCTGAATATGGATCGGGTAGACCAATTGCTTACCAACCGTGAAGTCATCGCCATTGCCTCGCAACTTTTGGTAGTGGCGGCCATTTTCCAAATTTCCGACGGGGTCCAGGTGGTGGTTCTTGGGGCGCTTCGCGGCCTGCAGGATGTTAAGGTTCCCATGTACATAACTTTCGTTGCGTACTGGATCATCGGTTTCCCAATTTCTTTTTACCTGGGGAAATACACCCGGCTGGGCGCGGTGGGAGTGTGGATAGGACTTTTGGCAGGGCTTACGGCTGCAGCAATTTTCCTTTACTTCCGGTTTGAAAAGCTTACCAAAAAACTAATTTTACAAAACAAAAACCACGACAATGGAATTACCTAAATTTCTGCTGGGCGACAACACTGATTTTCCTGACGATATTTTTATCATCCACCTTGATTATCCCCGGTTCATCATCAATTTGAAGGACGACGAGGTCGAGTTTATGGAAGATGCCGATGATCTTGACGAAGGCGAACTTAATCAAATCATGGAGGGCCTTATTGCCGAGGCAAATGAATTTTATGACCGGGAAGTATCGCGTTACGAAGATTGACGCGTTGCCGAATAAACATCCAGCAATTGCCGGGCGGCCGTAAAAGGCGAGAGGCTGCCGTTGGCAACGCGCGGCTCAAGTTCGTTCAACATTGCCTGGACTTTCGGATGGTTAAAAAATTCCGATTGCAGGCTTGAGTGGATTGATTCGAGCATCCAATACCGGTTTTGCCCCGCCCTTTTTTTGGCAAAGTCACCTGTTGCGGTCATCTCCCGCACAAATCCATCTATCATTTCCCAGATTTGAGTAATGCCCTCGCGATTCGCTGAACTGCAGGTGAGCGCCTTGGGTTGCCATCCGTTCTCCCTTGGCGGAAAAAAATGCAGTGCGCGGCTAAATTCAGATCGGGCCAGCCTTGCCTTTGTCAGGTTTCCGCCGTCGGCTTTATTGATCACTACCGCGTCGGCGAGTTCCATGATGCCGCGTTTGATTCCCTGGAGTTCATCGCCCGCGCCGGTGATTTTCAGCAACAGGAAAAAGTCGGTCATGGAACTTACCGCCGTTTCACTTTGTCCCACGCCTACAGTTTCAATCAAGATGACGTCAAAGCCCGCAGCCTCGCACAAAATAACAGCCTCACGTGTTTTTCTTGCCACGCCGCCAAGATTTTCGCCCGAGGGCGAAGGCCTGATGTACGCATTTGGCTCGCGCACAAGTTCCTGCATCCGAGTCTTGTCGCCCAAAATACTACCTTTTGATACCGAACTGCTTGGATCCACAGCCAAAACCGCGACTCGTTTCCCCATGCCAATAAGGGTAAGCCCCAATGCCTCTATAAAGGTGCTTTTTCCAACGCCGGGCACCCCGGTAATGCCAACCCGCACTGATTTTCCCGACCGTGGCATGCACGCCGAAATGACCTCGGTGGCCCGTTCAAAATCCTGTGGATTGGAACTTTCGGCCAGGGTGATGGCACGGCTCAGCAT
>JAEZGB010000032.1 GCA_023437485.1 Bacteroidota bacterium | reverse complement strand
ATACAAAATCGTGAGGCGCATCGTCCATGAGATGCATCATTTTTTTTGCGCTTGCTATCGCCGATTTTCGTCCGCCCCAGGCAATTGTCGCGGCCAGGAAACCTGAAATTTCGATATCGTGCGGGTTTCCATAGCCGTGCGGAATGCTCACCGGATCGCTCTCTATGAACGATGGATTGTTGTATTGGGCGGCCTTGTAGTCGAGAAGGTCTTTGACTTCGGTGGGAATCATCAGAGTTCGAGCTGCATTTCGGCATAGATCCGGCCGTCGACCATCACCAATTTGCGGTCGGCCATATTGGCAAGTTCCTCATTGTGGGTAACGATGACGAAGGTCTGGCCAAATTCGTCGCGAAGGGAAAAGAACAACTTATGAAGATTTTCGGCCGATGCGGTATCAAGATTTCCCGATGGCTCATCGGCAAAAATGACAGCGGGTTTGTTTATCAATGCCCTGGCGACGGCCACGCGCTGCTGTTCGCCTCCCGAGAGTTCGCCGGGTTTGTGCGAAGTACGATGCGAGAGCCCAAGGTGGCCGAGCAGTTTTTTGGCTTCGGCTTCGGCTTCAGAGCGCTTGCGGCCCGCGATGAATGCAGGGATGCAGACATTTTCCAGCGCCGTGAATTCAGGCAGGAGCTGATGGAACTGGAAGATGAATCCCAGGTTCAGGTTGCGAAATCGCGAGAGTTTGCGGTCATTCAAAGTCAGAATGTCCTGTCCGTTAACATGAAGTTGTGTATCAGTGGCAATCGTGGGCCTGTCCAGAGTTCCAAGAATCTGCAAAAGAGTTGTTTTCCCCGCGCCCGAGGCTCCCACAATGGAAACGATTTCACCTTTGGCGATATAGAGGTCGACGCCTTTTAGGACTTCGACCTTATCATACGATTTTCGGATATTCTGGGCTTGGATCATGCCCGCAAAATAGGCAATATCTGTAAAACGGGCAACGTTATGTACCGATTATAAAGTTTCGTTAACCCCGGGTGCAAACCTTTGTTAATGGTTAAATTAGCGCAAAAAATGATCAGTAAATTATTGGCTTTTCCCGTTGTTGCGTTGGCTTTTGCCTGTTTCGGGAAACCATCGGCCTCAAATCCAACAGTACAGATGAATTCTGAAAAATCACAAGATGGGCTGCAGGTGGCAACTTTTGCAGGTGGCTGTTTCTGGTGTACCGAAGCGGTGTTCCTTCAGCTCGATGGCGTAAAATCAGTGGTCTCAGGTTATACGGGCGGGCAAACCCAAAACCCAACATATGCGGAAATCAGCAATGGCGATACAGGTCATGCCGAATCGATCCGGATTAGCTTTGAACCCGCGAAGGTAACGTATGCGGAACTGCTGGAAATATTTTTCGCCACGCACGATCCCACCACGCTCAACCGCCAGGGCAATGACATCGGCACACAATACCGAAGCGAGATTTTTTATCATTCCGAAGAGCAAAAGAATCTGGCTGAGAGTTATATCGCTCAATTGGATCAGGCCAAAACCTTTGGCAAGAAGATTGTTACGAAGGTTTCGCCGGCGCCTAAATTGTATCCCGCGGAAGACTATCATCAGAATTATTACGCCCGTAACAAGGGCCAATCCTACTGCAGTTACGTCATCACCCCAAAGGTGGAAAAGGTTCGGGCCAATTATACGGAAAAGCTAAAAAAATGAAATCACTGGCAAACGCCGCAACGGCACAAAATTCGTTCAAACAACGCAATCTGTACCTTGGAATTATCTTTGACGCCATCGGGATGCTGTCCTTTACGATTCCGCTTATCGGCGATTTTTCCGACGTGATCTGGGCGCCCATTTCAGGATTGCTGATGGCCTGGATGTATAAAGGAAAAGCAGGAAAAGCAGCGGGTATTTTCTCGTTTCTGGAAGAAATAATCCCCATGACCGACTTCGTTCCGAGTTTTACCCTGATGTGGTTTTACACCTACGTATGGAAAAAGCAGGATTAGCGCCCGAGAATAAAACCGAGCCCCATTCCCCGGAGCATTTTTTTAAGGAAGGCGTAAAAGAAGGTGAATTGGCCAAAGAGCGTTCCATAGACGATGAGCAGAACTTTGTAAACCGGAAAAATCAGGATAATATAGAGCGGATAATAAATCCAACCCGAGATTTTGTCCTGATGTAGTGCCATCCATTCCAGGATTGGTTTTGACAAATAGGCCGATGTTGAGCCCGTTAAGGCGAAAACCAACAAAATGACGGCGATCTGAAAGTTGGAGGTGATGCCCCAGCGCTGCCTGAACTTTTTCATGGCGCAAAATTACAACTTTAATACCGCGGTACAAAGCCGCCTAAGCGCACATTATTTTTTAATTGGAAATAGGTGAGGTAATTAAAGATCAGATAATTCACTTCATACCCATAGTCAATCCCGGCCTGGTAATCGATCGGCATCGAAAACAGTTCAAGGTTGCGTCGGCCGCCTTCCCGAAACTTGCTGTTCCAGCCCTGTACCCAGGCCAGGTTGCGCACCTCCATATATTGCTGTGAATAAAAATTGCGTGGCCTGGCGTTAACCGTAAGCCAGGTGTTGAAGCCCGGATCGATGATGATCACTTCATACTGCAAGTCATCATTGGCGATCCGTACGGTATCGGCTGCCGCGGTTGTCCCGCTGTCAACTATGGTGCGGGATGCCGGCGCTTTGCACGCAAGCGAAAGCACAAACAATATCAATAGGGGTAAAAGAGTTTTCATCGCCTTTTTGTATAAAGTTAAGCAAGGCAGATGAAAACCCGTATTGTTTTAACAGCTAGGAAAGATTTTGAGCCAGCTCATTGATCTGCGAAGCGAGTTCGGTGCCGATGCGGTCCTGGGCTTCCAAGGTGGCCGCCCCAATGTGAGGCGAAAGCGAGATTGAAGGATGCATCAGCACCTGGATGGCAGGGTTGGGTTCGTTTTCAAAAACATCCAGTCCCGCAAAAGAAACTTTTCCGCTTTCCAGGGCTTCGATCAGCGCGACCTCATCTACCACGCCGCCGCGTGCGCAATTCACAATCCCCACGCCGTCCTTCATCATTTCAAACTCAGCTTGGCCAATCAGATAGCCGTCTTGGGCAGGGACGTGCAAGGAAAGAAAATCGGCCACGCGCAATACTTCATTCAGCGGCTGGGTGGTGATGTTCACCTCGATGCTCTGGCCATTGTAAAAATCCATGCGCACCGGGCAGGTCTTTTCCGATCGCCCGGCGGCAATTACCTTCATTCCCAAACCGAGCCCAATACGGGCCACAGCGTTGCCAATCCGCCCCATTCCAATAATCCCCAGTGTTTTTCCGCGCAATTCCACACCGTTGGCATAGGCTTTCTTCAGCTTTTCAAATTGCGTATCGCCTTCAAGTGGCATTTCGCGGTTGGATTCATGCAAAAACCGCACGCCGGTAAACAGGTGCGCGAAGACCAGTTCGGCAACTGATTCAGACGACGCGGCCGGGGTGTTGATTACGTGGATGCCTTTGCTTTTGGCATATTCAACGTCAATATTATCCATCCCCACGCCACCGCGGCCAATAATCCTGAGACCGGGGCAGGAGTCAATGATCTCCTGACGAACCTTGGTCGCACTGCGCACCACAAGGGCCGAAATATTGTTTTGATTAATAAAATTCGCCACCTGTTCCTGGGCGACTTTGGTAGTGATAACTTCATGCCCCGCTTTGGTGAGGGCTTCAATGCCTGAGGGCGACATTCCGTCGTTGGCCAATATTTTCATGTATCGTTTTTAAATAGTTATTAGGCGCGGCGCTCAAGTTCTTTCATGACATCGACAAGGACCTGAACGCTTTCCAAACCGAGAGCATTGTACATCGAGGCGCGGTATCCCCCGACCGACCGATGCCCGTTAATGCCGGAAATGCCTGCATCGGCCCACATCTTGTCAAAAGTTGCAGAAAATTCCGGGTTATAAAGCAGGAACGTCGCGTTCATATTGGAACGGTCTTCAATGTCCACCGTTCCGTGGAAAAGCGGATTGCGGTCAATCTCATCATAAAGCAGTGTGGCCTTTGCCTGGTTGATTTGTTCCATTGCCGTGATCCCGCCCGAGTTTTGTAACCATTGCATGGTTAGAAGCGAAACATAAATGGAAAAGACAGGCGGAGTATTGTACATGGAATCTTTGTCGATATGCAGTTTGTAATCCATCATCGACGGTATTTGCCTGCCGGTTTTACCTAGCAGCGATTCCTTCACCACAATTAGCGCTACGCCCGCAGGGCCCATGTTTTTTTGGGCTCCGGCATAGATCAGGTCAAATTTGGAAAAATCCAGGTTGCGCGAAAAAATGTCCGAACTCATATCGCATACCATCGGCACCGGGCTTTCGGGAAAATCCTTCATCTGCGTTCCAAATATGGTGTTGTTGGACGTGCAGTGAAAGTAGTCGGCATCTTCCGGAATTGAATATTCCTTGGGAATATAAGTGTAATTGTCGCTCTTGGACGATGCCACAACCACGGTTTGCCCAAACGTACGGGCTTCCTTGATTGCGCCGCTGGCCCAGGTCCCGGTATCCAGGTATGCCGCTTTTCCGCCAACGCGCATCAGGTTGTAGGGAACGCGAAGGAATTCCATGCTCGCGCCGCCCTGGAGGAAAAGGGCCTGATAACCCTTGCCTTCCAGGCCCAGGAGCTCGAGCGCGAGGCTGCGGGCTTGCTCCATGACGTTTTCAAAAGGTTTGCTGCGATGGGAGATTTCAAGAATGGACAGTCCGCTGTCCTGAAAATTTAGCACGGCCGCGGCCGCTTTCTCAAAAACTTCGCGCGGGAGTATGCAGGGGCCTGCGCTGTAATTATGGATTTTCATCGATTGTTGGTTAGTGTCCCAAATTTCGGGAATCCGTGGCGAATTCAGCGCACCGAGCTTCTTAAAACTACCATAATTTTAAATCGCGGTGAGAAATTTGATGGTATCGACACCATCGGCATAATCCCAGAGTTGCGGGTTTTGCGCCTGTCCGAAATTCAAACTTCCCGAAAGCCCCGTGTTGGAAACCACGCATTGGATGGCGTCGGAATCCTTTGCAAGCCTGTCTTTTAATTGTTCCAGGTCATCATAATATTGGTAAAAGACGCTGGAAATTGGCGAAGCATACGCCGGGTCTTCCTTGAGTGTCATAAAGCCATTGTCCAAAATCTCAAAGCGGCTCATCAGGAAGACGGCTTTGTTGTAGTCGTAATTATTGGCGTATTTTTCATATTCGACAATATCCCGATAGTTGTACATCGCCTCAAAAAATCCTGCGAAGTCATATCCTTTGGGAACAAAGAGTTTGGAGACATTGCGGCATCCCAGGCCAAAATACCTGAAAATGTCCTCACCGAGCGCGACGAGTTCCTCGCGGGTTTCATCTCCCGTGAGCACCGCCACCGAATTGCGGTTTTTACGTATGATGGAAGGCACGTCCCGAAAATAATATTCAAAATACCGCGAAGTATTATTGCTGCCCGTGGCTATCACCGCGTCAAAGCCTTCGAGTTTTTCCTCGGTAAATTTGATCATCGGCGCAAAATCCGGTGCAACGGCGATGAGGTAGCCGGCCAGCAATGGCAGCAGTTTTTGGTCGGTCGAAGAGAGCTTGACCAACGCCCGGTTTCCCGTGACGAGCACCGAAAGGAAATCGTGAAATCCCACCAGCGGAATGTTACCTGCCAGCACCAAACCCACGGTTTTGGCAGGTTTGTCAGTAATCGTGTATGGATCCAGCCACTTTTTGAGATTGCGCTCGGTCAACGCCTGAGCCCAGGACGCCAACGCAAAGCGAACCTGCTCAGGGGTAAACCATCCGTTGCGCGATTGGGACAGGGAAATTTCCGATTTTAGCCGGTCAAAAAACTGATTGTTATGCGGTATATCGTCCTTAAAAACAGGAGGTTGCTCCCCAAATTGAGACAAAAATTCTCCCAGCGTGGCGAACGCTTTTATTTTATTTTCTAAAGTCATAAATGATTTGCGTATAAACGGATTTGGGGGTAATTTTGTGCAAAAATACGAAAAGTCGAAAGTCGAACGTCGACCCGAGCCCACAGGGCCAAATAGTACGGAGCAATAGCGAAGTAGCTACGAATGTCCGTTCAGGGTATTTTTGGCATTTTCAAATTTATCAATTTTTCAAATTTCCTCGATATCCTATGGCTATCATCATAACCGACGAATGCATCAACTGCGGCGCCTGCGAACCTGAATGTCCAAATACTGCCATTTATGAGGGTGCCGATGACTGGCGCTACAAAGATGGGACTGCACTGAAAGGAAAGGTGGTCCTGCCTTCGGGTGAAACCGTGGACGCCGACGCCCCGCAAACGCCAATTTCGGAGGATATTTACTATATCGTTCCAGGCAAATGTACCGAATGCAAAGGATTTCACGAGGAGCCCCAATGCGCCGCCGTTTGTCCGGTGGATTGTTGCGTGCCGGACGAGAATCACGTCGAAAGCGAAGAAACCCTGCTCAACCGACAGGCATTCCTGCATAACGAATAGATATAAAAAATCCCGGACTGACCGGGATTTTTTTTGGTAATAAGGCAATTATGGCATTCTGGTAAAGGTTTCGACTGTGATCTTGTCGGCTTTGTCGTCATAGGTTTCAAGAATCAGGTTGCCGTTGGCGTCAAAATACCCAAACGAGGTACGGTCTTTTGTCCGGTAAATGAAATTGTTGTTCTGCGTTTGACGAAGTACTGCCTCACGCTTTCCTGTCGGGTCCAAAAGGGTATATCCGGTTTTGTCAAGTGCCATTTTGTAGCGGTTTCCGCCTAATGAATAATAGGCCGAGCGGTCTACATCGACCATCCTCGTGGTCCCGTCGGGCAATGTTACCGAAGTTGTAGCAGTAACCTGGACCGGGCTTGGCTTGACGTCTTTGTTGAGCGCGTTTGATTCGGCATTGTGAAATTCGACATTCTGGACTTCATTCACGTTTTCGTTTTTGACGAGTTTTTTTTCGCCTTCCGAATCCTTGATGGTGGTAGTGGTGGTGCGGCTAACACTGGTAGTGTTGGTGTTTTGAGAATGTAGCGAGAAGGATATAATCCCGGCTATAACGGCAAAAGCAATATTTTTCATTTTATCAACTTTTTGAGTTTTAACAAAGTTATCCTGATTTGCGGCATTTTCCTTACAGGATTAGGCCATACTTTTATATAATTCTGCCGCGCGTTTGCCTGCCAAAACCGTATATTTGCAGACTTTTAAAACCTGATTATGAAAGCCGGAATTGTCGGATTGCCAAATGTGGGCAAATCAACCCTTTTCAATTGTTTGTCCAATGCCAAGGCGCAGAGCGCGAATTTCCCGTTTTGTACCATCGAGCCCAACATCGGTGTGGTGAATGTTCCCGATCCACGGCTCGAGAAACTTGCCGAGCTGGTCAAGCCCGAGCGCGTTCAGCCGGCGACAGTTGAAATCGTGGACATTGCCGGCCTGGTTAAAGGCGCTAGCAAGGGCGAGGGCCTTGGCAATCAGTTTTTGGGCAACATCCGCGAATGCAACGCTATCATCCATGTTTTGCGTTGTTTTGACAACGACAACATTGTCCATGTCGACGGCAATGTGAACCCTATCCGCGACAAGGAGACCATCGATATCGAACTTCAGCTCAAGGACCTGGAAACGGTTGAGAAACGCCTCGAGAAGACGCGCCGCGCAGCCAAGACCGGCAACAAGGAGGCGCAGGCCGAGGAGGCCCTTTTGGACCGGATCCGCGAGGCGCTTTTGCAGGCAAAATCGGCACGGACCGTTCAGCCAAAAAATGACGACGAGGCCAAAATGATGGAGGAATTTCAGTTGATCACTACCAAACCCGTGCTTTACGTTTGCAATGTCGATGAAGGTTCGGCGGTTAAAGGCAACGACTATGTTGAGAAGGTAAAGGAACTGGTCAAGGACGAGAACGCGCAGGTTATATCGCTTGCCGTTGCCACAGAGGCCGACATTACCGAACTTGAAATCTACGAGGAGCGCCAGATGTTCCTTGACGACATCGGCCTTGCCGAACCCGGCGCGTCGGTTTTGATCCGCGCGGCTTATAAATTGCTCAACCAACAAACTTATTTCACGGCCGGTGTCAAGGAAGTCCGCGCCTGGACCATCAACGTGGGCGATACAGCCCCACAGGCCGCCGGTGTCATCCATACCGACTTCGAGAAGGGCTTTATCCGTGCTGAGGTGATTGCCTATGATGATTACGTCAAATTCGGTACCGAGGCCAAGGTCAAGGAAGCCGGAAAACTACGGGTGGAAGGCAAGGAGTACATTGTCAAGGATGGCGATGTGATGCATTTTAGGTTTAACGTGTAACGTTTTTGATCAATCAAGGTTTGCTGCGCAACTTTGCGTAACTTAGGAATAAAAAATCCTATGAAAATTGTCGCATTCGCAGGAAGCAACAGCAAGACTTCCATCAACAAACGGCTCGCCGTCTATGCAGCCGGTCTTTTTAAACAGGCCGAAGTCCAGATTTTGGACCTAAACGATTTCGAACTGCCTTTATTTGGAGTCGATATTGAAAGGGAACTTGGCAAACCGCCCATCGCGCGGGCTTTCCTGGACAAATTGCAGCAGTCTGACATCATAGTACTCTCGTTAGCCGAACACAACGGTGCTTTTAGTGTCGCGTTCAAAAATATTTATGATTGGGCTTCGCGGCAGGAAAAACAGGTTTTTGCCGATAAGCCCATGTTGTTAATGGCGGCTTCCCCTGGAAAGAGGGGAGGGGCAACTGTTTTGGAGGCGGCCAAACTCAGCCTTCCCCGGTATGGCGGAAACATCAGGGAAATTTTCTCGCTGCCTTCTTTCAATGAGAATTTTGATCTGGAAAAAGGAAAGATCACCAATCCTGAACTCGACGCTGAACTTCGGGAATGTGTGGCTAGGATGGAAATTTTTTAACTTTTTGGCCCATCCTTTTGGCAAAGTACTTGCTAAACGGGCGGCATGAAATTGAAGACCCTTTTTGCCCCCGTTTTTCTTTTCGTTTGGCTTTTTTCGGTTGAGGCATCGGCACAATATGAA
>JAEZGB010000026.1 GCA_023437485.1 Bacteroidota bacterium | reverse complement strand
CAAAAATATTGAACATGTTCTGGATCAGCAGCGCCGAAACAAAAGACTTGGGGTGCTCCTCGATATATTTAAAGGTATTGCTTTCCATTTCCTTTTGCAATTCCTCGTACTGCGCCTGAAGTTGCTTGATGGTTGCCGAGTCCTTTGCATTCTGCGCCAAAATGAGCTTTTGGGTATTTTTGGATTCAAACTCGCGAACCTTTTTTGAAATCTTCGCGCTCAGGTTGTTGAACTCTGTAAGCTGCTCATTGTTGTACGTACCAGTAACCTTATTCTTGAAAATCGAATCTTTCTCGATTTCGATCTCGATGTTGCCGCTTTCCAAAATAATAAACGCCTTGTTCTTCACACCTTCAACCTGGATTCCGTACATGGTGGCTTCGGGGGCGTCGCCTTCAAAAACAAATTTCCCGTCTTTTACCACTGCCGTATCCACGGTGATCAATCCCTGTTGCTCATCGTTCTTTTCAAGAAATACGTTTTTCCCGTCAGGAACGCCCTTGATGGTGCCGGTTACCACATATTGGTTTTCTGATACCTTACTGCAAAATGCCAGCAACGCTGCGAGGGGCAAGATCCAAAATCGTTTTTTCATTTAAATAGGGTTGTTTTAAAATTCTATGCAAAAGTATCTAATTGCCACTATTGCGCGTGTGGTGACATTCAAAAAATTAAGTTATTGTTTTGGTGCCGATGCAGGGGCAAAAACTACATCACTACGGGCACGATTACTTCAGTAGCGAAAATCACGATGGACATGGCCAGTACAAACCAGCCAAAGCCGCGCTTGAGCCGGCGGTCATCCACCCGGTGCGCCAGGGCAATCCCGGCCAAAATCCCAATAATGGCCACTGTACTGAAAATTCCCAAAAACATCCAGTCAAACCGGACGGTCGCGGCGCTGCTTGCAAAACCCACTGCCGAGTTGAGCGCGATGATCATCAGCGAGGTGGCCGCTGCGTTCTTCATCTCCATCCCCGCGATAAAAATCAGCATCGGGACAAACAAAAATCCGCCGCCGGCGCCCACAAGCCCCACTACCATTCCCGCCAGGAAAATTTGCAGCGCGAGCAGTGCGCGGTTGCGTGCCTTACCATCGGCCGGAGGATTTTTGCGCAGCAGTGAAAGCGCCGCCAAAAACATCAGCGCCGAAAAAATCACCATCAGCAATGCGCCTTTGGAAAGGCTGAATCCGCCAATTGTAAAAATTGTATCGGGAAGCATGGGAAGCAAAACACGGCGCGAGAGGAATACCCCGGCCACTGACGGCAGGGCGTATAAAAACCCGGTTTTGAACATCACCGTTTCCTTGCGCAGGTTTTGCAGGGTGCCAAAAAGTGATGTGATCCCCACGATGAAAAGCGAATACGCGGTCGCGGCCACGGGTTCAACTCCTGCCAGGTATACCAACACCGGAACGGTCAAAATCGCGCCTCCCGCGCCCGAGAGGCCCATGATCAGCCCAATCGCCAGAGCGCTGCAATATGCGAATATCTCCATTTATAGGATTTGTCGCAAAGTTAGCCTATTCGGCGTTTGAAATCTTGCGGTAGGGGAAATTGCCGTAAATATGTCGCTTGGCAAAACGGCCGGGCGAATCGGCGTTGATCATCTTGACATAGGTGGCTTTGGGGACGCTCAAAAATTCGTAAACGCTGCTGTCGGAAAAAAATACTTTGAGCCTTGCCGCATCATACTGGTAATCCAATAGGGTGGCATTGGCAATGGTGGCCCGGTACCCGGGAAGTTCCAGTGCGAGAGTTTCGGGGTTGATGCTCACCAGGAAATGGTACGCTTCAATTACTTCGCGGCTTTTTTCCTCAGCTTCGGCTTGCCCTTGGGGGTTGCCGTGAAAGCGGTCAGGATGCCATTCTTTCATCGAGCTGCGGTAAATACTTTTCAGCTGGGCAAGTTTCGCGTCTTTGTCAACACCCAGCAGGCTGCGGTAATGGGCTACCTTTCTCATAAAAAAAATTTCGCGCAAAAGTACATTAATCCCGTAAGCTGTTTGTCATTTTAACACCTGCCGTCCAAAGTTTTATGATTCCAGGGGCCAGGAGCTAAGCCTGATGCGCTACCTTTGCGGGGTTTAAACCTTATTTGATGAAACAGTATTTACTCATTTTACTATTGATGACGGGTTTTGCCTCCCGAGCGCAGGTCGTGATCAATGAACTTGATTCAGACACACCCAGTACTGATGACAAGGAATTTGTCGAACTTAAAAGTGACACACCGAATTTTCCGCTTGACGGTTATGTCCTGGTGTTTTATAATGGTTCCGAAACCTCCAGCATGGGCAACCGGAGCTATTTTACATTGGATCTGGACGGCCTTTCTACCGATATCAACGGCCTGGTGCTCATCGGCAATGTTGGGGTTTCACCCGTACCCGAGCGCCTTTTCTCTACCAGCGTGATCCAGAATGGTGCCGATGCCGTGGCGCTGTACGTTGGCAGTTCGTCAGATTTTCCCGACGGAACCCTGGCCACATCGTCGAATTTGATCGATGCCCTGGTCTATGATACCTCTGATCCGCCGGCCACCACCCTGATGCAACTTTTAGGGGTATCAATCCAGGTGAATGAAAACATGAATTCACAAGGAACGACCCAATCCATTCAGCGCAAACCCGACGGCACCTATGAAGTCAAGGCTCCCACGCCTGGAGCGCACAATGACGGCAGCGGGATCGCATTCAACGGCATTGCAATTTCGGTGAGCAGTACCTTGATAAATGAAGGTGAGCAGTTTATCATCACTTTTACCGCGCAGCAGCCTGTGGCATCCGATCTGACCTTTTCTTATACGCTCAATAACGCAAGTTTCAATTCAGCGGATTATTCGGCCGATCTTTCGGTATTGATTCCTGCCGGTTCAAATTCAACTTCAAGGACAGTGACCGTGGTCGACGATACGGTAGATGATGGCGACGAACTTGCCGTGGTGCGTTTTGGGGCTTTGCCCGACGGGTTCAACCGGCTCAATGATTTTGTTGAAGTCCGCGTGGTCGACAATGACTTTACGGTAGCCGACTGGGGAACGCCGCTCAATCCGACTTTCGGGATTGTGCAATCCAACGCGCCGCAGGATTATTATTCCAGCCTTGAAGGGCTTTCCGGTGAAAGTTTGCGCCAGGCATTGCAGGACATCATTGCCAATCCGGCAGTAGTGCGCGAACACAATTACGGCGATACCGAAATCATTTTAAAACAGGCCGATCAAAACCCGCTCAACAGCAACCAGGTCTGGATGATGTATGTCGAGGCGCCGAGGGCGAAATATTTGTTCCAGACCACCTCGAGCAATGTTGGAACATGGAACCGCGAACATATTTTCCCGCAATCGCGCGGCGGGTTCGCCAACGCCACCTCTTCCACTGCCGATGGAATCGATATATACAGCAGTACCGATGCCAATGATATCGCGGCCGGACATTCTGATGCGCACCACATCAGGGCGGAAGACGGGCCCGAAAATTCTGCCAGGAGCAACCGCGATTACGGGACTGATTACAATGGCCCGGCAGGAAACCAGGGCAGTTGGAAGGGCGATGTGGCGCGGTCGCTGTTTTATATGGCGGTACGTTACAGCGCACTGAGCCTGGTAAATGGAAACCCGCCTGACACAACGATGGGCCAAATGGCCGATCTTGCCAGCCTGTTGCTTTGGAATCAGCAGGATCCCGCCGACGATTTTGAGATGAACCGCAACAACGTTGTATATGCCTGGCAACACAACCGCAACCCTTTTATTGACTATCCGTTGCTGGCCGACTATATTTTTGGAGCGAATTACGGGCAAACGTGGTCCTTTAGCCTGTCCACGCCGGTGCAGGCGCAGGTGCGTTTTGCGATCGTTCCCAACCCTGCCAGCCAGTCCATCCAGGTTGCAGGCCTTGAAGGCGGCGCGTTGCTGGAACTTTATTCAATCAGCGGGATCAAGGTCATGAGCCAAAACGTTTATGGGGAAACGGTAATCCCAATTTCCCTTCCGCCGGGAGTTTACCTGGCCAGGGTACAGGATGCCCACCAGTCATCGGTCACGAAATTGATAGTACGTTAATCAAAACAAAAAGTCTTAAGGGCCTGCGTACCCAAAAACATTAGGGCTGACCGAAATCAAGCTGACGGCTGACGGCTGAAAGTTATAAAAATCGAAAGCATCCGGTATGGATGCTTTTTTTATTTGGAACGGCCTCTGCTAACGTTTGAATCTTCGCCTTTGGGAATCACATCGTTCATCCCGTATTTCTCAAAATCAAACCGGTCCATCTTGTCGGCCAGGTCCCGAATCTTGTCCAAAAGTGTTTCAAGTGTTCCGTTTCTCTTGGCGATCATTGTGGCTACCGCAACTGCGGCAACTCCGGCTGCGATGCCTAAAATCATGTTCTTTTTCATGGTTCTATTGTTTATTGGTTATCCTCCTATCAATTCTCCGCCGTTGATGTGCAAGACCTGTCCGGTCATATATGAACTGTCGGCGCATGCCAGGTACACGTAGGCGGGTGCTACTTCCGAGGGTTGCCCCGCGCGTTTCATGGGCACGTCCTTCCCGAATTTTGCCACTTCCTCTGCGGTGAAACTCGCCGGTATCAATGGGGTCCAGATGGGTCCCGGAGCTACAGCGTTCACCCTGATTCCCTTGTCAACCACCATCGACGAAAGCGATCGGGTAAAGGTCACAATAGCCCCTTTGGTACTCGAGTAATCCAAAAGATGCTCGCTGCCGCGGTAGGCGGTAACCGAGGTGGTATTGATGATGGCGCCGCCCTTGGATAGATGGGTCAGGGCCTGGGACACGGTATGGAAAAACGGAAATATATTGGTTTCAAAAGTCGCCCTGAGATTGTCAGCTGAAATATCGCCAGGTTCCTTTTGCGGTACCTGCATCGCGGCATTGTTGACCAGGATGTTGAGTTTTCCCAGTTTTTCCACAGTGCGCTCCACAATCTTTTTGGCAAATGCCGGTTTGCGCAAATCGCCTTTGAACATTACGCATTTACGCCCTTCGCGGCGCACCATCTCACGGGTCTGGCGCGCGTCGTCATCTTCTGAGAGGTAAGCAATGGCCACATCGCAACCTTCCCTTGCAAAATGCACGGCAACGCTTCGGCCAATACCGCTGTCGCCGCCGGTAATCAGGGCGACTTTGCCGTCAAGCTTCCCGCTGCCGCGATAATCTTCACGGATCACCTCCGGTTCGGGGGTCATTTTTGATTCGTGCCCCGGCAGCCTTTGTTTTTGTTTGGGGAATGATTTCGGTTTCATCAGAATTCCTTATTTGCGGCCTCGTCATTGATATACGCCTTTGCAATTTCCGAAAGCTTCAGGTCGAGGTCTTTTTCGTCTTCAAGATTTTTGTCCAACAGGACCACCACATCTTCCTCCTTCAGGGTCAGCGCGAATGATTTTAAAGTACCGTATGAGGCAATCTCGCTGTGGATCACGTGCTGGACCAGGGCAATCACCGCCGCGTCGCGCACGGCCCCCATCTGCGTCTGCGCAATCACCAAGTCAATCTGGCCCAAAAAACTCTCAATGGGTTCGAATTTTTTTTCACCGGCCGGGATTCCGATACTTTTAAAGATTTTCTCCAGCCTGTCCACATGGATGTTGGTATTGGCGGTGTGCAGCATCAGGATCCGGGCAATGTCGCGCGAGCTTATCTGGCCGATGATGTGCGAAAATGCCGGAGCAAGCGCGCGTTCTGACCAGTATACCATCTTGAGGTAATCTTCAAATAAGGTTCGCAAGGCGGTTACCTCATCGGCCGAGCCGGGCGTTTTGATGTTAAGCTGCATAAATGGGACTTTGATTGCGGGCCCGTGCTTTACCGGACTGTTTCAAAGTTCCTTAACTCTGTTTCGAAACCGTTACAGAATTTTTGCATTTTGTTATAATTTATCTAACAAAATGCAACGGTAAAGGCAGTGCCCTGGCCGGGAGTAGATGTCACCGATATCGATCCGCCCATAGCCTCGATCTGGTTGCGGGTAATAAAGAGCCCGATTCCGCGCGCATCCGGGTTGCCGTTAAAGGTTTTGTACATCCCAAATAGCTTTTCGCCGTGTTTTTGCAGGTCAATCCCGATTCCGTTGTCGGCAATCGTGAGTGTTTTTTGCCCGTCCGATTCAGCCCAGATAATCGAGATCTCGGGCCTGCGCGCCGGGTCACTGTACCGGATTGCGTTTGACAAAAGATTCAGCAGTATGCTTTCCAGGTAAGCCGGGTTGTATTCCACGACGGTATCGGGCGGGACCTCGTATTTGAGTTGAATTTCACGGGTTGAAATCTGCTCGTTCAAAAGCGTGAGCGTATTGTCAATATATTGGCGCAGGTTGAGGGGTTCCTTGCCCAAACCGATATTGGCCTTGATGTTCAGCAGGTCATTGAGGTGGATCATCGTATCGTTGAGCGATCCCGAAACGGTCTTGAGCATCCCGATCATTTCAAGGCGTTCCTGATCAGATTCGGCGTGTTCTATCAGGCTGGCGATGCTTTGGATATTGGCCGTATGCGATCTTAGGTTGTGCGAGACGATATATGAAAAATTGTGAAGCCGTTCGTTTTGTTCGGTCACCAGCTCAAGTGATTTGTTCAAATCCTGCTCAGCTTCCTTGGTTTTGGTGATATCGATCATGATCCCGCGAAGGCTGACCGGCTGGCCATCTTCATGCACGACATTGACAATATCGCGTATCCATAATATTGAACCGTCCTTGTGAATCATCCGGTACTCAAAGGCGTACTGGCGGCGTTTGCGGGCGTTTTCGGCGCAATATTTCACGGCCCATTCACGGTCCTCGGGATGGATGGTCGAGGCCCAGAAAGAAGGTTCGCCAAGCCACTGTTCGGTGGGATAACCGGTGATTTCTTCGGCTTTTTTATTGATGAAAGTAAAAAAGTACGAGTCAAAATCGCTTTCCCAAACTATTCCGTCCACGGTATTGATCAATGCCTCGATGCGTTTTTGCGTACTGCTTATGATGCGCTGCGATTCTTTTTGCGAGGTGACGTCCTCGGCCGAGATCATGACGCGTTCAAGGGTGTGTTCATAACCGCGCATCACGCCCCATCGCAAATGGATGTCCAGGACCTCGCCTGAATCGCGTCGCAGTTTGGTGTCCATCGCAATACCGCTCACGCCTGAACAGATCGCCACCAGTTGCCGCACGAACCCCGCTTTTGAGTCTTGGTCAAGAAGTTCGATCAGGCTTCCCTCAATAATTTCCTGTTTGGTCCTGGGGTAATTCAGCACCACGCATTCGTTGTTCACGTCCAGGATTTTCACGCGTGATACGCAGTTGTAAATTTCTTCCGGATTCTCCCGCAAATAGGTCATCACCGTTTTGGGAGACCTCCCCATTAGCCCGAGCTCCTCGAGGCGTTGCTTTACGGCTGAAAAATCTTCCTCCCAAAGCGCAACGGGAGAGTCTTCAAAAAGGCTCTTGAAATGCGCCTCGCTTTTAGCAACCTGTTCTTTGGCTTCCTTTTTAATCGAAATGTCTTCCAATATCGCGATAAACGTATTGGGTGAGTCCCCGACTGCCCACAAAGGTGACGCGGTGCAGTTCACCCAAATTGATTCGCCGCTGTTGGTGTTGATGCGCTTTTCCATCGAAAACCCGCGGAGGCTTCCGTCAAACATCGCCGAAAGTAGACGCTGTTCTTCCTCCTTGTCATCGGGATGGGTCAATGAAGCAGCTTCCATGGCGCGCAACCGGGTTTCAGTATAGCCGGTCATCAAAACAAGATTGTCGTTTACCTCAAGGAATTTTCCCGTCCTGACATCAATATGGGCCATCCCAATCGGCGCGTGGTCAAAAATGGCCTTGAAACGCACTTCGCTCTTTAAGAGATTGCGCGCCTGGTTGTAGACGAGTTTTTGCAGTTCGGCCGGTTTGCGCAATATCAGCGAAATCATAAAACCGATGAGGCCCGCAAGTGCAAGCCCTACAAAGAACAAGGGTATGACC
>JAEZGB010000177.1 GCA_023437485.1 Bacteroidota bacterium | reverse complement strand
CCGATACCTTTGGCATGCAAATGACCACCTCGGCTGATCAGTCGGTATCCATCAGGGTATTTGACATGACAGGCCGTTTGGTTGAGACACGGGAGGTTGAGGTTTCGGCTCTTGAAAACGTGAAAATTGGAGACCGCTACCCGGCGGGTGTTTACAACGTTGTTGTGAGCCAGGGAGCAGAAGTCAAAACGCTTCGCGTTGTGAAGAGATAACCATCAGTTCACTTAAACTAAAAGCCTCCTTCGGGAGGCTTTTTTTGTTGCTGGTTGTTAGTGGTTAGTGGTCAGTTGTCAGTTGTCAGTTGTCAGTTGTCAGTCGATATCGAGGGGCTGAAGTGCGTACCTGTTGCTGCTTTATTTTAGGCTTGGTAAGTTTGCCGTTTACGCACTCCTGCGTGAGCGATTGCAGGCGGCATCCTTTTGTGGCGCCGTAAAATAAATGGGTGTGAGATGGCGCTCGCCACAAAAGATACAGCCGGAAAGCGCGACGGCGCCCCGCAAAATTTTAATCGGAGGAAAGATCATCAGCGCCGGCACGCCCTAGAGCCAGCCTTCCCTGACGATTTTGGCGGCCATTTCCATGCTGGATTTGCAATTGGTTTTGGCCAGCAAGTGCTTTCGGTGGGTGTCCACGGTGAGTTTACTGATGTTAAGCAGGCCTGCGATCCCTGCCGACTGGTGGCCGGCAAGGAGTAGCTGCAATATCTCACGTTCGCGGCGGGTAATCACCTGTTTTTGGGCGCTGTACTTTTTTGTGACGTCAACATTAATGTAGGACGGTTCGCCGTCAAGGCCGATAAAAGAAAGCGACGGAGTGTTGTCTTTTTTAAGCGTCGTGATATCAGTGTGGACGCAAAAAGTGATGAGAATATTTTGCGACGGGTCAAATCGGTGTGTGGAAACCTGTTGATGGATTCGGATGTAATGGCCCGAGGCGTGCCGGATCCGGAAATCGTAACTGAATTTGTACTTGGTAATCTTTTCATTGGGAAGCGCGCGAAAGAATTCGACAGCGGCATTTTCAAAATCCAGGATCACGGGAAGGTCTTCAGGGTGGACTTTTGAAAAATGGAATTCCAGGTCATATTGCTCAGGGCGATAACCTGACACCCGTTCCAGGTCAGGGCTGATGTACTCAAACCTGGCATTGAGCACGTCAAAGAGATAGATATAGTAATTGCCGATGTGAAAAAAATCGAGCAGGTGTTTGGGCATTGGGGCATCAAGCTCGCTGCCTTCAACGGTTCCTTGCATTGAAATTTCTTTCCAGACTTTTTTGGCTTCTTTCAGTACGTCAAATTTCACGGACATCAGCAATTGAATTTACGCAGGCCTTTCAAGAATCTCCCGGATTAATAATTGCCGCATAAATTATTGCGGTTTAATGTTTTGACTCTTCGGCAATCAGGCCGCGTGCCTGCGGCGCTTAAATGCGTAAAAGGCGAACAATACGCCGGTCAGGGCCAAAAAGATCAGTTTGCCGTTGATGGGAGCCATTGGCGCGTCATCGCCCTCAACCGGAATTCCGGTGTCCGGGTCCGAATCATCATTGGGCTCGCCAAATTGCGCGAACATCACATAATCAGAAAAAAGTACGGTAGTCCAGATATAGAAATGGAGCAAATTCTTTTTCATTTCACAGATTTAGGGGCGGCAAAGATAATAACTCGATTTCTAAAAATTAAAGGGCTGATTTTCAATTTTTTGAATTTAACACTATCTAATCAAATTCTGAAGTGAAATACAGTTTCACGCTCGGGTATTTGGACTGTGTCATCTGGATTGTGAAATCTGAGTCGGCCAGGAAGACCAATTGGTCATACTTGTCACGTGCCAAAAACTTTTGCTTGATTCGCCTGAACTCCTTGAATTCGTCATTTTTGGGATCGTCTGGCTTGACCCAGCACGCCTTGTGTACGGGGAAATTTTCGTAGGTACATTTTGCGCCGTATTCGTGCTCGAGGCGGTACTGGATTACCTCATACTGTAGCGCGCCGACGGTTCCGATGACCTTGCGGTTGTTCATCTCAAGGGTGAAAAGTTGTGCCACGCCTTCATCCATCAATTGGTCAATACCCTTTTCAAGCTGCTTGGCTTTCATCGGATCGGCGTTGTTGATGTAGCGGAAGTGCTCCGGGGAGAAACTTGGAATACCCTTGAAAACCACTTTTTCGCCTTCGGTCAGCGTATCGCCGATCTTGAAATTCCCGGTATCGTGCAATCCCACAATATCGCCGGGGTAAGAGATTTCCACGATTTCTTTTTTCTCGGCAAAAAACGCGTTGGGGCTTGAAAATTTGAGGCTTTTGTTCAGCCGTACGTGCAGGTAGGGCTTATTGCGCTCAAACGTCCCTGAAACGATTTTGACGAACGCGAGCCGGTCGCGGTGTTTGGGGTCCATGTTTGCGTGGATCTTGAACACGAAACCGGTCATTTTGGGCTCATCGGGGTTGATTACGCGGCTTTCAGACTCCTTTGGCCTTGGCGGCGGCGCGATTTCAATAAAGCAGTCCAAGAGTTCGCGAACCCCGAAATTGTTAAGTGCCGAACCAAAAAACACGGGCTGGAGTTCCCCTGCAAGATACTGTTCGCGGTCAAACGAAGGATAGACCTCGTCAATGAGTTCAAGCTCCTCGCGAAGTTTTGTGGCCGGCGCCGCGCCAATTATTTTTTCGAGTTCGGGATTTTGCAGGTCAGAGAAAGCGATGGTTTCCTCGATGTTCTTTCGGCTGTCACCGCTAAAAAGGTTGATGTTTTTCTCCCAAAGATTGTAGATTCCCTGAAAATCATAGCCCATTCCGATGGGGAATGAAAGCGGCGTGACGCGCAGGCCGAGCTTTTGTTCCACTTCATCCATCAGGTCAAAGGCGTCTTTTCCCTCGCGGTCGAGTTTGTTGATGAATACAATCATCGGGATGTTGCGCATCCGGCAAACCGCAACCAGTTTTTCAGTCTGTTCCTCGACCCCCTTTGCCACGTCGATCACCACGATCACGCTGTCAACGGCCGTCAGGGTTCTAAAAGTGTCCTCGGCAAAATCCTTGTGTCCGGGAGTGTCGAGAATGTTGATTTTTTTTTCCTTGTAATTGAACGCGAGGACTGATGTGGATACCGAGATCCCGCGCTGGCGCTCAATTTCCATGAAGTCGCTCGTAGCCCCTTTCTTGATCTTGTTGCTTTTTACCGCACCGGCTTCCTGGATCGCGCCGCCAAAAAGAAGCAGTTTTTCAGTCAAGGTGGTTTTTCCGGCATCGGGGTGCGAAATGATCCCGAAGGTCCTTCGCCGCTTTATTTCGTCTATAAAATTCATCCTGTGTAAAATGGAGTGCAAAAATAGCATTAATTGATCAATTGGCGGGATTGTGCCCGGTTTTGGTGCCGATGTTCCCCGCCGTTATCGCAAACCCTTGCTAATCCTGATTTTGCGTGTCATTCTATCCTAATAATATTTTGTTAATAGGATAGGGCAGGGTTGCATAATGATGCCGAATTGCTATTTTTGCTCAGTTTAATTTCGGCCGATGCCCTGCATTGCCCGTAGTAGATTAACACACAGAACTTTATGATGAAATTGAAACACTTGCTGGCCGGATTGCTATTGTGCTTTGGGATTACCGCACAGGCACAGGCAATATCCAAAGAAGTCCTTTTCACCATTGACGGAAAACCCTACTACACCGATGAGTTCGCCCGAGTTTACAGGAAAAACCTGGATCTGGTCAAGGATGAATCGCAAAAAGACCTGGATCAGTACCTGGATTTGTACATCGGGTACAAACTCAAGATTAACAAAGCCAATAAGCTTGGTTTGCAAAACGGCCCGCAGTATCAAAATGAATTGCGCACTTACCGCAACCAGCTCGCCAAGAATTACGTCACTGATTCCAAAGTGACCAATGAGTTGGTCCAGGAAGGATATGACCGTTTGCAAAAGGAAATCAACGCTTCGCACATACTGTTCATGGTAGATGAGAATGCCGCACCCGAAGATACGCTCAAAGCTTACCGCAAGGCGATGGAAATTCGCACCAAGGCGCTTGCAGCCGAAGATTTTGGAGACCTGGCGGTGATGCATTCGCAGGACCCTTCGGCCAAAGACAACCGTGGCAATTTGGGTTACTTTACCGCCTTTCGCATGGTATACGCCTTTGAGAACGCGGCTTACAACACACCCAAGGGCCAGATTTCAATGCCGGTTCGCAGCCGTTTCGGCTACCACCTGATCAAGGTTCACGATGTCCGGGCCAACCGCGGCGAGGTTACCGTGGCGCATATCATGGTGATGAAC
>JAEZGB010000168.1 GCA_023437485.1 Bacteroidota bacterium | reverse complement strand
AGTCATAGTTGTCCTGGACGGCAAGGCTGTTGGAGTGCAAAAACGACTCCATCGCCTCGTAATGTTCCTGGTCGCCTTCCTCGGCCGTAAGGTCATTTTCCAAAAGATCCAGATCGCCATCGTCAATGCCGTGCAGGTTTTTGAAATAAAACCGGTCATATCGTTCCCGAAGGTTGAGGATTCCCCAATATTCGCCGTTCAATAGCGTTATCACGGGCCGGTAGGATTGGGTTTCCATCAAATCGGCTACCAGGCGGTGCGCCAATGCGTCGCGATACATGGTTCGGCGAAAGTCATTCCCGGAATTTCGCAACAACAGCCGTTTGAATTCGGACGTTGCCACCTCGGGGAAAAAGTTGAAGTTAAATGCGCCGGCACCGTATTCCGATCTTGAAATCAGCTGAAACGATTTGCTTGGCCATGCCCGCGAGGAATCCCCCGAGAGCCTGATCCCGATATCCTGATTGATCACCTGGACACCGTCAACAAACATGTCAACATGGGCCTTGCGCTCTGAGGCGTCGCCTTTGCGGTAAAAATTTGCCTCAAAATTATAAGGTGTCGTGTTGACGGTTGGATTGTCCTGGCGCCATTGATCAAATTCGGCTCCCGCCACGTAAATCCCCTCTTCATAATCAAAAAGAGCATCTTCATCGACGCTGAGCGAAACAAGCATCGGAAAACTGAAAACTCCCGTACCGGCGGGGTTGACGATATAGGTCGCGGTGCTTACCGGGCTGTTGGTATAACCCTCGCGGATACTCATCGCCCTCACGACGGTAGCCTTGAAAATGGGCGCCGCAGGCAAATACACCGGTGCAAAATGTTGCGTGGAACTGATTTGCGAAATCTTGTTGGGCAACGCCGAGCGATCGACGATTTCAATGGGCGACGAATATGTGTGGGTCTGGATGCTCTGAGTGAGCATTGGCCCGGACGACTGGTTTGCCATTTCCTGATAGCTGTTTTTGTATTGATAGGTCCGTCCTGCAAGATCTCCCGGATCAGGCTTTGAACCGTCAAGAGTATAGAGAATTGTGGCATGAGGGTCGGGCGAGGAAATTTCCAGGCTAAAGGGCGAGGTAAAATAGCCCGGAGCGTGGGAAAATTCGGGCTTTGGCAGCACGCCAAGGCTACCGGAAGAAGGGTTTGGAGCGCCCGGCGTGACCTCGGTTAACAGCAAAAATTCACCGCTTCCGTTGGGAACCCGGCCGTAGGAAGTATTGCCATTGAGAGCTGGGAGGTTCAATGATTGCGATTCGCCATCAGGCGAAGTGAGCACCAGGGTTTCGCCCGAAGCGCTGATCTTGAAATTGGTATGCAGCGGATTTCCGGCGATGGCACGGTCCTTATCAGAACACCAGATTAGCAGGTACCCACCGGCGGGAAGCGCCACATCGGGGAATGTCCATTTAAACGGCGCCGAGGGATTGTCAGAAAGGCCATAACCGTTCAGGGATACCGCCTGCGGATGAGGATTGTAGAGTTCAACCCAGTCGCTGTAGTGGCCGTCTTCGTCAGTATTCACACTTGTATTGGACGAAAGGACTTCATTGATGGAAGGCGCCTGGGCATAGGAAAAGTTTGCCATCAGGGCAATTAGGGGTATGAGTATTCGCATAGCTTTTTTTTTCATAAATTAGAAAATTCACCATTCTTTGCCCAATTTAATCGGCAGACGGCGCTCTTTTATCTGCCAAAGGTGCAAATTGGGAAAGTTGGGCCAAATTCACTTGATTTACCCGAAATTTGCGCATGTTTTCACCTCTGTTAGATAATAAAGTTCAGGATTTCATACGCCAGCATCAACGCAGTGACCTGGCCAAACTCGCTTTGCAAAAAAATCCGTTTCCCGAAATTCCTTTTTTGAAACTTCTGGATCAAATTTCCGGATTGTCCAAAGCGTCTGAAAAGTTGCCCGCCTGGCATGGCGTTGCGGGAATCCTCTACCCGCGCAAGGTGCAGCTGGAACAGGCATCGTCTCAAGCCACTGCCATTTACAAAGCCGGATTGATATCGGGCGGAACCCTGATTGACCTCACCGGCGGTTTTGGAGTTGACGATGCGATGTTTGCAAAAAACTTTGATGAGGTAACCCACTGCGAACTTGATGGTGAGCTTTCCCGCATCGTGTCGCACAATTTAGTTTTGTTGGGTATTGACAATGTACGGTGCGAAATTGGCGACGGGCTGCAAATTCTGCGTTCAAGACCCGAATGGGACTATATCTATGTAGATCCATCACGGCGCAATGAACAAAAAGGAAAGGTTTTTTTGCTAAGTGATTGCGCCCCGAACGTGCCGGAATTGCTGGACGAATATTTTACCCGCAGCAAAAGGGTCCTGGTCAAGGCCTCGCCCATTATGGATATTTCGGCGGCGGTTGCACAATTAAAACACGTGTCGGACATTCATATTGTTGCGCTTAACAATGAAGTGCGCGAAATCCTGTTCGATCTTCAAAAGGGATCGGAAAGTTATAATATCCGCACCGTAAACCTTGGAACGCCGCAGCCCGCCTGGAGTTTCGATCCGCGCGAGGAAATTGAGGCGCCTCTCTCGCCGCCGCTTCAATACCTGTATGAACCCAATCCCGCAATCATGAAGTCCGGCGGGTTCGGACCACTTTCGCGTGACTATGGCCTGCCCAAACTCCACCGGCATTCGCACCTGTTTACTTCAGATCGAATAGTGGATTTTCCGGGGCGTGTATTCCGGATTGACCGCACAATAGAATTCGACAAAAAAGGTCAAAAGGAACTGGCGCAATTGAAAAAGGCCAACGTGGCTGCGCGCAATTTTCCGCTCGATGTCGCCAGTTTGCGCAAGCGGTTTAAAATTGCCGATGGCGGTGATGTTTACTGTTTTTTCACAACCGGCCTGAACGAGAAAAAAATAGCTTTAATTTGCAGCAAAATCGGATGATGAAAAGGATATTGTTCTTCCTGCTGACGGCGTTCCCGGCCGCGGCACAACAGCCCTGTGAGTACGCAATGCAAGTAAACGATTCACTGGGCGTCTACAAATCCACCAAGGATTACCTCATGCATGAAAAGGTCTTTGGTAACAGCCGGACGCTTTTGTATTTTTCACTTGTGCAGAGCGATGGCATGCCCATGCTCAATCTTCAACTTGTGCAAAAAAGCACTGATTTTATCCCGGCCAATTGCCTTGACAAAAATTCCAGGATATTCCTCCAGCTTGACAACGGTAAAATTGTACCGCTGATTCACCTAGACCAGGATAATTGCGGAACTACAGTGCGCATTGACGATGTTAACAACCGCATCATCAGCAGCTATTTTATGTTTGTAAAAGATTCCTACGACGAGCTCAAAAAATCAAATGTATCATTACTGCGGATCAAATACGCCACCGGAAAATCCGATTTTGTGATCCGGCCAAGTTTTACTTCTGAAACCGACGGAATTACCTATACGCCGGAGCGATATTTTATTGATCATCTGCGTTGCGTGGAAAATTAATCGCAATTCCATTTCCTATTCGCTAGCGGAAGTGCCGATGCGCCCTCCAGATTGTAGTGCCACCATTCCGATTCAAAAGTTTTGAACCCGTTCTGGCCCATGATGGTCCGGAGTAATTCGCGGTTCTTTTTGACTTTTAGCGGAAGTTTTTTGTAACCGTGAGCCGCTTCGGGGCCAAAATGATCAAAACCGGTTCCCATGTCCAGTTCTTTTCCCGCCGAATCCACAAGGGTGATATCCACCGCCGCTCCCCGGTTGTGGATCGAGCCTTTTGAGGGATCGGCGACATAAATGGGATTGGGGACCAGGGCCCACATTTTTTGCTGAACATCCCTAGGGCGGTAACAATCAAAGATTTTGATTTTGAGCCCGAGTTTCTCAAAATCCTGCCGTGCTTTTAACAATGCATCGGCAGCCGACTTCCTGAGCAGGCACTTTTGGCATTCATAAACAGCCGATTTAAGGAAATTATCGTTCGTTGCATATTTCATGTCCAGCACGAACCCGTCGCTTAGCTGGACAAATGCCGTATCCTGAACGGGCTGCGAAAAACCGGGGATGGCAAACAAAAGCGCAATTAGTGAAAGTGGTTTCATGTGTTGCAAATTACGCAATAATTATTTCGCGCCTATGGTCTTGAAAGCGAGTGCATTTATAAAATCACTATGGAATCTCAATAAAAAAAGACTCAATAGTTTGCAATATTTTAATTTTGAGGTTACATTTGCAACCGCTTTAAAAAGCGAAGTTCTTAGCATGGAGAGTTGCCTGAGAGGCCGAAAGGACATGTTTGCTAAACATGCGTACGGGAAACTGTACCAAGGGTTCGAATCCCTTACTCTCCGCGGGTATTTTCGGGGTGTAGCGTAGCCCGGTCATCGCGCCTGGTTTGGGACCAGGAGGTCGCAGGTTCGAATCCTGCCACCCCGACCACAAATCCCTTTTGCGCAGCAAAAGGGATTTTTAATTTAACGCCCGTCCTAACTTCCTATGGTAAGGGCGGTGAATTAAAAATCCGCCGCCGCCGCAAGGCGGTGGGATTTGTGGAATCACACCCTACTCAGGATCACGAGCGACAGCGTGTAATCCTGCCGTCCAAACTTCCTATTGGAAGGGGATACGAGCGCAGCGAGCGTTTCTGCCAATGGTCAGGTAAAGCGAGCGCAGCGAGCAATATTGTACCGCGAGCGCCGCGAGCGGATTCCTTCAAGCGATCAAGGTCGCATAGCTCAGCTGGATAGAGCACCTGCCTTCTAAGCAGGCGGTCCTAGGTTCGAATCCTAGTGCGATCACTAAAGTGCTGCCTGTCAGCACTTTTTTTATTGCTACTTTAATCACAACTTCACTTTTATCTACAAATTTGTGGGTGGCTTTGCCCGTGTTCCGCTGTATCTTTTGCGGCACGCATAACCAAGTTTTCATTCGGCACAAAAGAGCCGCAAAAGGATGCCGCTGCACCCGGGGCCACAGGTAGGAATTCCATTCAAAATCCTGCACAACACGCGGCGAAATCGATTGAATTTGGTAAATTCGCACCCAAATATCAAATCATGGATAAGAAAATTGTCATCGTTTCGGCTGCACGCACGCCCATTGGAAGCTTTATGGGTTCCCTTTCTTCAATGACCGCCCCGCAATTGGGCGCCGTCGCCATCAAAGGTGCACTGGACAAGATCAACCTCGATAAAAATTTAGTTGACGAAGTCCTGATGGGCAACGTGGTCCAGGCCGGTGTGGGACAAGCTCCCGCAAGGCAGGCCGCAAGGCTCGCAGGCCTTCCCGACAACGTTCCTGCCACCACAATCAATAAGGTCTGTGCATCAGGAATGAAAGCCGTCATGCAGGGCGCGCAGGCCATCCTGGCCGGTGATGCCGAAATCGTTGTGGCCGGCGGCATGGAATCCATGAGCCAGATCCCGCATTACGTGCAAATGCGCGCCGGAACCAAATTTGGACCCGCACAAATGCTGGACGGAATGCAAAAGGACGGCCTGACCGATGCTTATGACAACAACGCCATGGGTGTTTGCGCCGATGCCTGCGCAACTGAATACAAAATATCACGCGAGGACCAGGACAAGTTCGCCATTGAAAGCTACCAGCGTTCGGCACGGGCCTGGGAAGCCGGGAAGTTTGATAATGAAGTGGTTCCGGTAGCGGTACCGCAGCGCCGTGGGGAACCTGTGATGGTCTCCCGCGACGAGGAATATACCAACGTGAAACTCGACAAGATTCCCTCGCTAAACGCTGTATTTACCAAAGACGGAACCGTTACGGCCGCAAACGCATCGACCATCAATGATGGAGCGGGCGCGGTAATCCTGATGAGCGAGGAGAAAGCCAAATCACTGGGTTTGACACCGCTGGCCTACATCCGTTCCTACGCCGATGCCGAGCAGGAACCCAAATGGTTCACCACTTCTCCTGCCCTTGCCTTGCCAAAGGCATTGAAAAAGGCAGGGCTTGAAACCTCGGATGTGGATTATTTTGAATTTAATGAGGCGTTCTCGGTTGTTGGGCTTGCCAACATGCAGATCCTCAACCTGGATCCGGCGAAGGTGAATGTCAACGGTGGCGCAGTCTCACTCGGGCACCCGCTGGGTTGTTCAGGGGTGCGGATCATCATCACGCTGATCAATGTCCTGATACAGAACGATGCGAAAATCGGAGCGGCGGCAATATGCAATGGCGGGGGCGGCGCTTCGGCTATCGTGATTGAGCGCGCGTAATTGATAAAGCCCTAGCCCGGATGGAAGCGGCATCCTTTTTAGCGGCGCAGCCCTAAAAAGATACAGCGGACAGCCGGAAACAGCTTCGCAAAAAAGAATTAAATGCACGGAATATGCAACCTGGCCATCGTGCCGCTCAGGGCCGAACCAGATGACCGCAGCGAGATTGTTTCGCAACTTTTATTTGGCGAGCACTTTGAAGTGCTTGAACGCCAAAGGCAGTGGGCGCGCATACGGGTGCAGTTTGACGGATATGAAGGCTGGATCGATGTGAAGCAGTTCAGGGAGATTTCAGGCGGGCATTTTGAATCGCTGTCCATGGA
>JAEZGB010000115.1 GCA_023437485.1 Bacteroidota bacterium | reverse complement strand
CGTGGCGCTGGCCACACCGGTTTCATGCGTACCGTATATGTTGGGGCATGGTGAGCGAGGCATTTTGTTGGGCCTGGATGCCAAAAAGGATGCCGCCGCCATTTTTCAATTGTTGAAAAACAGCGCTTTGTTTGAACAACTAGCCAATGACGGAATGAGGTGGTCCAGGCAATTTACCTTAGATTTGTTCGAGCGTGAAATTGTGGAAATGACTGCGCAATGAGGATAGTCCAGATTATTGATTCGTTGGAAGTGGGCGGCGCCGAGCGGATGGCCGTCAACTATGCCAATGCGCTTTTGCCGCACACCGAATTTTCAGGCCTGGTGGCCACTCGTGCCGAGGGCAGCCTCAAGGCGCATATTGCCGCCGGGGTCGAATATTTGTTCCTGAGGCGCCGCCGCACGCTCGACTATAAGGCGCTGATGGCCTTGCGGGATTATTGTGTTAAAAACAGAATCGAATTTATCCACGCACATTCAAGTTCATATTTCATCGCGACGCTGGTGCGCTTGCTTTTGCCGCGGTTGAGAATTGTCTGGCATGACCACAACGGGATGAGCGAGTTTTTGCGTTCCCGTGAGTCCATCGTTCTAAAAACATGTTCGTTCTTTTTTAAAGGCATCATTGTGGTGAACCATCAGCTTAAGGAGTGGGCGATGCGGGAACTCAACTGCGGGAGTGTGATTTACCTGGCCAATTTTACGCATCGTGAACTAACCGCACCAGCCGGCGAAGCACTGCGCGGAACACCGGGAAAAAGGATTGTCTGCCTGGCCAATCTCAGGGAGCAAAAAGACCACATGATGTTGCTGGAAGTCGCGCGGATGGCCAACAAGTCACATCCTGACTGGACCTTTCACCTGGTTGGCAAAGATTTTGGCGATGCGTATTCGGCGATGGTAAAAGACGCCATTAAGTCAATGGACCTTACTTCCCATGTTTATATTTACGGGACAAGGGATGATGTTGCCGCCATTATCCGCCAGGCCGACATCGCCATCCTCACATCAAAAAGCGAAGGGCTTCCGGTTGCGCTTTTGGAATTCGGGTTGCACCAAAAGGCGGTGGTTGTCACTGCGGTCGGCGAGATCCCGCAAATTATCCAATCGGGTGAAAACGGTTTCATGGTTCAGCCCGGGGATTCGCAAACTTTTTATGAGTGCCTGGTCAGGCTGATTCTCCATCCGGGGCTGAGGGCACAACTGGGCAAGGCGCTCCATCAAACCATTCGCGAAAACAATTCGGAAGAAGCCGTCATTGACAAATACCTCACCTGGATCAAAACCCTATGAACCGGCTCGAGAAAAATTACCTGTTTCTGGTCCTGTTGCATGTGGCGATAGGTTTTGTGATCTACATCATTCCCGCCTTTTCAAAATTGTACGGTTTGCTGATGGTCGGGCTGGGGTTGTATTGGGTGCTCAAAAACCGAAACCGCAATCAAGAAGTGCTTTTTGTGGCGGCCTACATTGTGGGAAGCGAGGTGTTCCTTAGGATGACCGGCGGAAACCTGCTTTATGAATTCTCCAAATACGGGGTTATGGTGTTTATTGTCCTGGGCATGTATTTTAGCGGGTTTTCCCGGATGGCCATACCGTATTGGATCTATATGGCACTGCTGGTGCCGGGAATCATCCTTGCCACTTATGTCCTGGATTACGATACCGATATCCGCAAAGTCATCTCATTCAACCTTTCCGGCCCGCTGTGCCTTGGGTTGTCGGCACTTTATACCTATTCACGCCGAATAAGCCTGCAACACTTCAGCACCATCATGCTGATGATTGGGCTTCCCATTGTGGCCTGCGCGACTTATCTGTTTCTTTACACTCCGAATATCCGCGATGTAATAACGGGTACAGGATCCAATTTTGAAACATCGGGCGGTTTTGGCCCCAACCAGGTTTCGACAATGCTTGGGCTGGGAATGTTCATCTTTTTTAGCCGGATGCTGCTCTCATCGCCCACAAAAATCCTTGCTCTGATAAACGTGGTTCTCGCCATTATTGTGGGTTACCGGGGGCTTGTAACATTTTCCAGGGGCGGAATGATAACCGGGGTCGTCATGCTTATAATCCTGGTCTGGATCACTTATATGCGGGTAAACAGCCGCGGCAAATTTAAAATGATGTACCTGACGGCGTTTGTCCTGGGCGGAATGGCGCTTGTTTGGGCCTACACGGCAATGGAAACCGGCGGGATGATTGAAAAGCGATATGCCAATCAGGATGCGATGGGCCGCGTAAAGGAAAGCCGCCTGACGGGGCGCGAAGACATTTCCAAGAGTGAAATTGCCGCCTTCCTTGACAATCCGGTATTTGGAATCGGGTTGGGCAAAGGAATGGAAATCCGCGAGGCTCAAACCGGGAAAACCGTCCTTTCACACAATGAGGTGACGAGGCTGCTTGGGGAACACGGTGCTTTTGGCGTAATTATACTGCTCATCCTGCTGGGAACACCGCTGGTTCTTTATCTGGACAACAAATACCACATTTATCTGCTGTGCTGCCTGATGTTCTGGCTGCTTACCATCAATCACGCTGCCATGAGGCTGGCTGCCCCGGCGTTCGTGTACTCATTGGCCCTGCTCAAAATCCTTCCGTATGAACGTTCTGTATCTCGGTAACAAACTATCGCGGCACGGCAGTTCCCTAACCGGGATAGAAGTGCTGGGTCCTCTTTTGGAGCAGCGCGGGTATAAACTTCGATACGCTTCCACGCAAAAATCCAAGGCGGTGCGGTTGGTGGACATGCTGTTCGCAGTTTGGAAATCTCGAAATTGGGCTTCCCGGGTATTGATTGACACCTATAGTACGGCAAATTTTTGGTATGCAGTGCTTTGCGCCATGCTTTGCCGTGCCTTGGGCCTTGCGTACATTCCCATTCTGCACGGCGGAAACCTCCCGCGCCGGTTGCGGGATTCACCGCGGCTTTGCCGGAAACTGTTTGGTAAAGCGATGATAAACGTGGCGCCGTCAGGATATCTGCAAAAGACTTTCGCCGATGCGGGATTTGCGGTACGTCTTGTTCCCAACCCCGTCAACCTGGAAAATTTTCAATTTGCAGAACGCGATCAGGCCTTGCCCAGGCTGTTGTGGGTCCGAGGCCTGAGCGATATGTCCTGCCCGGAAATGGCCATCAGGACCGCGGCGCTCGTAGGTCAAAAATATCCCTCGGCCACACTCGTGATGGTGGGCCCTGATCCGCGCAAAATGTGGCCTGCGCTTCACAACCTGGCGGCCACCCTTGATGCAAATGTGGATTACCGGGGCAAACTTTCGCAAACCGGTTGGGCGGCCCTTGCGGGGGATTGCGATATTTTTATCAATACTTCAAAAGTTGACAATGCGCCGTATAGCCTTGTGGAGGCGATGGCCCTGGGACTTTTTGTGGTTTCGACCAATGTGGGCGGAATTCCCTACCTGGCCGAGGACGGCCGGGATGCACTTTTGGTAGGGCCCGACGATCCCGCCGCCATGGCGAACGCTGTTTTCAGAATCCTGGAGCAGGATGGGCTGCGCCTCACGCTACAGGCGGGGGCACGTGCAAAAGCGCGCAATTTTGACAAGGAGGCCATCCTGCGCGAATGGGACGAGATTTTACAACAGCCGCTTTAACTTTTGAGGTTTTATTGCTTAACTTGCGGCCTCTAAATAACCAGGTCAGCCTTAAATGATTAAGCAAAAAAAAATACATTTCGAGGTTTCGGAAAGGAAAATATTGCTTCGGTTGTTGGACTTAATTTGGGTTTTTTCGGCCCTTTTCCTCATCGGAAACCTGTCTTATTTTGACTATTTTGAAATTTCGTCAACCAATTTTCACTGGACCCTTGTCCTGGCGGTTTACCTCCTGATATTAGGGACCGTTTTTGAGATGTACAACCTGCAGGTGGCCAGCAACCAGTTTCAGGTAATCAAGAGCATTATTTTGACCACGTCGTTCACGGTACTGCTCTATCTCCTGACCCCGCTTTATACGCCAACGCTTCCCTCAAACAGGATTCAGATTGTCTATTTTTATTTCGCGATCCTGGCCGCGCTTTTTGCCTGGCGGATGATTTATGTACGCTATCTGGCCTCTAACCGTTTTATCAAAAAAGTGGTCATCATCTGCGACAGCGATCAGTTGCAGGAACTGGTTACCGGGCTGGAAAGTGCCGACCCGCATTACAAAGTGATGGGCTACGTGAATTCGGACAGTGGGAAAGCCGATGACGCCTCCGACTACGTAAAGCGAATCCCTTCAGAAAATGTCTGGGATTTTGTCCGGGCCAATTCAGTTTCCGAAATTGTCATCGCCTCCCAAAAGACCGACGGAATAACGGTTAGCCTGTACAACCAATTGCTTCACCTTCTTGAAAACGGTTTTATCATCCGCGAATACACCCAGGCTTACGAGAGTATTTGCCAGCGGATTCCTGTGCAGTACGTTGCGCGTGATTTTTATCGTTATTTCCCTTTTAGCCGAAGCAACCAAAATCACCTCTACCTTCTCTTTGTCCGCATTTTTGAGATTATAATTTCACTTATCGGCATTGGCATCGGGCTCTTGCTATTGCCTTTTATCCTTATCGGAAACCTTATAGGCAATCGCGGAAAGTTGTTTTACACCCAAAAACGCGTGGGTCGCAACGGCGAGGTGTTCAAGATACTGAAATTCCGCACCATGGTCAAGAATGCCGAGAAGGACGGCGCGGTGTTTACCAAGAAAAAGGACGCGCGGATCACCGCTTTTGGCAAGTTTTTGCGCAAGACCCGGATTGATGAATTTCCGCAATTTGTCAACGTGCTCAAAGGCGATATGGCGGTTATCGGTCCGCGGCCGGAGCGCCCGGTTTTTGTGAATGAAATCGCCTCGGTAATGCCTTTTTACCAAACCCGGCATGTGATCAAGCCTGGATTGACGGGATGGGCGCAGGTGAATTACACGTATGGCGATTCAATCAGCGACAGCCTCATCAAACTTCAGTATGACCTGTACTACATTAAGCACCGAAGCATTTTCCTTGATACCAACATCATGGTGAAAACCTTTAGTACGGTTCTATTTTACAGGGGGCAATGAACCGGATGCCGAAAGCCAGACCATGTGTTTTGAGCGCTTCCATGCCCAAAACAGGATCAGGAAATTCGTCACTACAAGGGGCAGGGCGATCCAGAAGTAGACCTTGCCCATAATCAAAACTACGTACACCAGGAGGCAGGCCGCGCAAAACAGCGACGTCCAACCCATTAAGAGCCGTTTTTTGAACAGGATCGCACCGGCCAATACCAGGCATGCAGGGTTCAACAGCAGCGCGTTGTAGTTTTCGGCGAGTTCGGCATGGTAGGAGTACCATCCGGCAATTGAAAAGAAACTTCCGACGAGCCCGGCCAAAATCAGGTAGGCTGAGGTCAGGTAGCGGTTATTGGCAATGAGCACCACGGCAAGCAGCGCCATATAAGTCCAGATGTTGTTCCACCAGCTGCCGGGATTGGGCGCCACCGGAAAATCCAGCAATATTTTTTTGGGAGAAGCGAGAGGTTTGCCCTCAAACTGCTGCACGGCGAGTGATTGTTCGAGTTCCGTGGGCAGAAACAATACCTCGGCGGGTTTGTCAACCTTATTGCCGAAAATCAGGCTGGTTCCTATCTGCTCATAAAAATGTCGGTCAAAATACGGAAACAATACGTCGCGGTACGGGGATTTGACATCGCCTTGTTTGGCCAGCGGAATTTGGAGTTCCTCGCGCAAAAGATCGGCGGCCATATTGGTGCAGTTCCGGTCAATGAACTTGTAAGTGTAATATTTTTCGTCTGAATCCATTACCGCCAAAAGCCTTGCAAAGATGCGTCGGCGCGACTCTGCAGGGATATTTAATTGCTGTTCCGAAACGCTTCGGCGTTCAAAATAGTATTGGTACATAAACTCATTGAACGGATCGGCGGTAACAAAGTACTGCAGGTCGCCCTTTGAAAACCGGGCTACGAAATTGGGCGTATTGAAGTCAAACGCGCCGTAATTGAACACCACGTCAAGCGCTGACGCCGAATCCTGTACCCGAATGGCCGTGTGCCCAAAAAGTGAATAGACCTCATTGCCGACACCGCAGGTGAGCACGCTGACCCTGGCCTGGTCAGTGAGCCGCATCTGAGCGCCTGAACTCAATGAGACCAACAAAAGGATTGCAAAAATCCGCTCTTTAAGCATTATCTGAAAATGGAAAGGTCAACCTTGACCGAAAAAATATTGGAATAAAGCGCGGCACTTTGATCGCCCAGGTCAGTCAGGGCGTAATCAATCTGGATGCCCTTGTATTTGAACCCGAGCCCGATGTTGGGCTGGAAGCCTACCTTTTCAGTGCCATCGATCTGCATGATGTTTTGGAAATTGCCCGCCCCGGCGCGCAGGAATACCAAATCGGTATAACCCAGTTCAAACCCGACCGCAGGGTCAATGCTCACGATGGATGTGGAGATGATATCATTGGTCTGTTCAAACCGCATGTTGAGGTTGGTGGCGGCCAAAAGGCTCAGGTCATTGCGAAAGTCAAAACGCCTTGCCACGCCAAATTGCGCTTTTGGCAAGGTGATCTCAGTGCTTTCCGGCAGCTCCTGGTTTTGGCCCTCGACGGCATCGGCCACTTTTTGGTATTCTTCTTCGTCGATGTTCCAAATGTTGTAAGTGGTAGTGATATCCCGCACCATAATCCCAAATTCCCACTTATTGCGGCTAAACTGGATCCCCGCATCAATTCCAAACCCCCAGGAATTTGCAAACTCACCAATAACGCGTCGGATCACTTTAGCGTTTGCGCCCATCCGTAACCCTTCAACCTTTAGCTTTCTCGCGTAAGAAAAGGTAAGGCCGTAATCGGCGGTAGAGAACATGCTGATGCGATTGTAGTCAATATTGCCCTGATCGTCAATGAGCTGGGTGGTGTTAAGGATGTCATCGACGCCAAACCGGATGATTGATATGCCCCAGGCGCTCTGATTATCAATCGGCATCGCAAATCCCGCATAATCATATTGAGCGATGTTGGCAAAGTAACTCGCGTGCATCAAGGCTGCCTGTTTGTCTGTAAGGCGCAGCAATCCCGCCGGGTTCCAATATCCCGAATTCACGTCGGCGGTGGTGGCCGTTACCGCATTGGACATTCCAAGTGCTGCGGCGTCAACCCCGATATTCATAAATTCATTGGAGTATTTGCGCACCGCCTGGCCGTAAACTGCCGAGGCCACTAACAAAAAGATCAGCGATATATTTTTCAAAGCAATGTTTTAACCTGCGGGTGTTTGGTTTTCAAAAGTAGGTAAATTTTATAATCCGCCCGTGCGGGTCACAATACAAAAAGTATCTTAAAAAACGTTTATGGCTTTAACTTATTGTACTATTTTTGGCATTCACCTTTACCTATGGCACTCACCCGGCACATTCCCAATTTCATTACGCTACTGAACCTTTTTTGCGGATGCGCAGCCATCGTGGCCGCCTCCAGGCAGGATTTTCTGTGGGCATTCCTGCTGGTGGGCCTGGGAATCTTTTTTGATTTTTTTGACGGATTTTTCGCAAGGATGTTCAATGTGGCCGGCCCGCTTGGCGTACAGCTTGATTCACTGGCCGACATGGTCACCAGCGGCCTCACGCCAGGTTACGTACTTTTTTTGATGATGAGCCAGCAAACAGAGCCCCCTTTTCCCGGATTTGCCTATCTGGGTTTCATTGTGACACTGGGCTCGTGCATGAGGCTGGCCAAGTTCAATATTGATACGCGCCAAAGCGATAGTTTTATTGGATTGCCTACTCCTGCAAACGCGCTCTTTATACTGAGCCTTCCTTTGGTTATGGAGCAAACAGGATCGCTGTTGCTATTGGAAGCCTTGCTCAATCCCTTTTTGCTTTTAATCGTGGCAATTTTCAGCGCCATGATCATGAATGCCGAGATTCCGCTTTTTTCACTGAAGGTCAAGTCCTTTGACCTGAAAAAAAATGCGTTGCCAATGGCTTTCCTGGGCGCATGCCTGTTGCTTATCGGATTGTTGGGCTTTGGCGGGGTTACCTTGTCAATAGTCCTGTATGTACTGCTTTCCATTGCTTCAAACAGGTTAAAAAAAACCGTGGCATGACACCTTATGGGGTGCGAAAAAAACGTCAGCCAAGGTTGGTTTCGCTGCGGGCGCGCAACATTTTGCTTATTTCGGTGCTGTTGTTGGGCATCTTTTATACGGCCTGGCATTACCGCAAACCGCTCGCATTCTATTTCAGCCACAAGACTTCACACTCCTCTGAACAGCAAAAATTACACGCACTGCGCAATTTTCAGGTTTTGAGCAACCATCCGGGGATGTGCGTCGGTTTTGATGTTTCGCAGTACCAGGGCGAAATCAACTGGAAGCTGGCCGATTCGGTTGACAATCGTTTCCCCCTTGATTTTGTGATCATCCGGGCCACGGCAGGCAAAGACGCGGTAGACGCGATGTTCCACCAAAATTGGATCCAGTCGTCAAAAACAAATCTTTTGCGCGGGGCTTACCACTATTACCGGCCTGACGAGAATTCACTGGAGCAGGCCCAAAACTTCATTGCGACGGTCAAGCTCAAAAAAGGAGATTTGCCACCGGTGCTGGATATCGAACAGGTTCCGCGCAACCAGCCCATGGACAGCCTGAGGGCGGGGCTGAAACGGTGGCTCAAAACCGTCGGAACCCATTATGGCGTGAAGCCGGTCATTTATAGCGGCGAGAGTTTTTACAAGGATTACCTCCGCGATCATTTTGACGGCTACCCCTTTTGGATTGCGAATTACAATTTCTTTGTCGAGTCCATCAACTCCGAATGGATGTTCTGGCAATTTTCGGAAAAAGGCACCATTCCTGGGATCCGCGGACCGGTGGACATGAATATCTTTAACGGAAGTTTGGATGAATTGGGGAGGATGGCGAAGAAGTGAAATGAAGTCGAAAGTCGAAAGTCGAAAGTGAGAAGTCGAAAGTCTAAAGTCAAAAGTCCAAAGACGGACATTGTAGCAGGCTATAAAGTTGGAGATGCTGTTTTGAAACTCCGAACTTTAAATTCAAAACCCATAACTAATACCGGCTACTGAAGTGCAGGAGGTTTCGGCTTCCGCAATCAAACTGAAAGCTGACAGCTGATAGCTGACGGCTAAAATTCCAGCTTCTTTTTCCTGAGTTCAAAATTCTGCCCCAGATAAACCCGCCGCACCATTTCGTCCTGCACCAGATCTTCAGGGACGCCCGCCTTTAGAATGCCTCCTTCAAACATCAAATAAGTTTTGTCAGTTATGGCGAGAGTCTCCTGCACGTTGTGATCGGTGATCAGGATTCCGATGTTCTTGTTTTTGAGTTTGGCGACGATGCGCTGGATATCCTCAACGGCAACGGGATCAACGCCGGCGAAGGGTTCGTCCAGCAGGATGAACTTTGGATCAGTAGCAAGGGCCCGAGCAATCTCGGTCCTTCGCCTTTCGCCGCCTGATAAAAGGTCGCCGCGGTTGGTTCGGATATGCCCCAGGCTGAACTCCTCGATCAGCGATTCCATCTTGGCTTCCTGTTCCTGCTTCGAGAGTTTGGTGAGCTGCAATACGCTCATAATGTTGTCTTCGATGCTCAGTTTCCTGAAAACCGATGCCTCCTGCGCCAAATATCCGATCCCGTGCTGGGCGCGCTTGTAC
>JAEZGB010000105.1 GCA_023437485.1 Bacteroidota bacterium | reverse complement strand
GTATAATATCCTGCCATTCGGGACGTTAACAATTGTGAGAATCCATTTTGGATAGTTAATAAATAAAAGCCTGCCCCGGCTATAAATAAAAAATATATGCAAAAAAAGATTTTCCTGCTCCTGGCCATAATGCTTGTGTCCGTAACGCAAGCCCAGGTGGTGACCTCAAAAAAACAGGCACAAAAAAAGGGAATTTATGAGCAGCCAGCCGATAAACCTACTGCGGCGGCAAAATCCCAAAAAACCTTTACCGCGACCCCGGTTAAAAAATCCAAAAAGTTACGTTCCCTGATCAACGATAAGGAAGACCGCGACATTATTGTTGACGAATCCGAAAATTACCTTGCCCTGCAAATGATCAACAATGCCATGGAGTTCATCGGTGTTCGCTACCGTGGCGGAGGGACCTCCAAGGCCGGTATGGATTGTTCGGGCATGGTTACCGCGGTTTTTGATATTTTCGGACTGAAACTGCCGAGGAGTTCGAACGAAATGGCCAAAGTGGGCCAGAAACTTGATAAGGAAGAAATTAAGAAAGGCGATCTGGTATTTTTTAAAACCAATGGCCGGAGCGTTATCAACCATGTTGGTATTGTGGTGGAATCAGACGGCGAGGAAATCAAGTTTATCCATTCGTCCACGCAACGTGGGGTGATCATCAGTTCCACCAAGGAACCGTACTACAGCCGGTCATTCGCACAAGCAAACAGAGTTTTATAATATCAGCCCGGTCCGCCGGGCTTTTTTACGGTTTTTCCGCAACCGATAAATTTCAAACCGCAATAATTTCAACTCATGGAATTGTTGCGTTTTCCCATGTTCCGAATAGGGGCAATGATCCTCACGGGGATTTTATTGCCAAATCCGGCAGTTAGGCTTGAGCTTGGCTTGCCCTTCCTTTTGGCGTTGATTTTTTGCTCGTTGGCCTTTGCGAAGTATAGGACAATGTCAGGCTTGATTCTGCTGTTGGCTGCTTTGCTCACCGGTGCATTTGCGAAAGCACTTCATTTTGCAGAACCTGCCGATCACTATATCAATATTCCCGAAACGAATCAAACCGCGATTTTTGGAGTCATTCGTGAACGGCTTAAAAACGGCCAGTCTGCGCATAGGTACATTATGGATGTTAAGATTGTGGGGCAGCGCCGATCGGCAGGAAAACTGCTGATTTCCGTACGCGATGCCTCATCTCCCCTGCCTCCAGGAACCCCGGTGGCCTTTCACGGGTCATTGTTGCGAATCCGACCTCCCCTCAATCCGGCACAATTTGATTATTCGGCTTACCTGCGCAATCAATCCATTGCCGCGCAAAGTTATGTCTATCACAGCGCCCTTATTTGCGGCAAACCTACTCACGGACCCAGGTATTTCTTTGTGCGGATTCGAAGCAGGATTTCCATCCAACTACACCAGGCGGGAATGTCGCCGGAAGGGCTTAGGATTGCCAGCGCCCTGATCCTGGGCCAACGGCAGGAGTTGGACCGGGGCATTCAGCGCGACTATGAACGTGCGGGGGCGGTTCATATCTTGTCGGTTTCCGGACTTCACGTGGGCTTTGTCATGCTTGCGCTAAACTTTATTTTGAAGCCACTGCCCCGAAACGCCAAAGGCCGAACTGTCCGATTTTGCGCCCATTTGGCAGGACTCTGGACCTTCGCATTCCTGACCGGAATGTCGGCCTCGGTGGTGCGTTCAGCCGCGATGTTCAGTATGTTCGCGGCCGGCGAGTCGCTGCACAGGCCGGCAAACCGCTTTCATACCCTGATGGTCTCGGCGGTGCTGATCTTGCTGGTCAATCCAGCGCTGTTGCGCGATGTAGGTTTTCAATTAAGCTACTCGGCGGTACTGTCCATTTTGTGGCTTTCTCCCGTTATTGAGGGCGCACTGGAACCCCGGGGGGCGGTGCTGCGCTATCTTTGGAGCGTGGCAGCCGTTTCCCTGGCTGCGCAACTTGGAACCCTTCCGCTGTCATTGCTGTACTTCCACCAATTTCCCGGGTTATTCCTGGTTACAAACCTAATTGTAATTCCCATGGTTACTTTCATAATGCTTTTCGGCTTCGTTGCCATGGCTATCGCAACAGTGTTCCCGGTACCAAAATTATTGATTACAATCCTGGACCTTGCTATCCGGTGGATGAACCTGGCTATCGCAAAAGTTGCCTCGGTGGACGCATTGGCCATCAACGAGATTCCCTTTACGGTTCCCATGTCAATAGCTACCGCGTTGATAATTATTTTCTTTGGCCGATGGCTGATCAAAAGAACAAGTATCGCCTTCATCCCGGTGCTGGTGGCGCTATCGGTCCTTCAGGCCATCATCCTGCTAAAAAAGAAGGAAGCCGTTACAAGTTCTGAGATGGTGGTGTTCCACGATCATAAAAAAATGATAATTGCCTTTCGTCACGGTGACCGGGTAAGGATCAATGAAGCAAGTGACTATCATCTGAAGCCTTACCGCATTGCAAATTTTGTAAACAAATCCCAGGAAGTGCAACAAAAAAAACTGTTTTGGTTTGACGGTTTACGAGTTATGATTATTGATTCTACTACCAGCCTCGCGGATATTAACCCTGATCTTGTTGTAATAAGCGGTTCGCCCAAAATCAACCTTGAAAGGGCGCTGGAAATCTGGAAACCCAAAATGGTGGTAGCCGATGGCACAAACTACAAAAGCTACGTGCGGCGCTGGGAGAAAACTTGCCAAAAAAGAAAAATCCCTTTCCACGCAACTGCCGAAAAGGGATTCTATAGTGTAAAAAAAGGGATTATTTCCCGATGATCTTATTGGCACCTTCAAGCCACTTGGCGGGCCCGCCGGCAACATAACCGGTACTACCCATTTTTTCAAATGTAAGCTTTCCATCCTTGCGCGCAGCCTTGGTGATCCAAACTGTAGGGTAACCCTGGACCTGAAAGGCCTGCTGCATCTCCATGTTCTGCTTTTGAAGCTCGGGTGTCATGGGCGAACGGCGGGGGAAATCAAGCTCTACCAATACCACATTTTCCTTGGCCCAGGTTGCGAATTCAGGAGTCTTCAAAACTTCCTTTTGCAGCCTGATACACCAACCGCACCAATCGCTTCCGGTAAAAAACAGCAACAATGGTTTTTTGGTTTTCAATGACATTTCGGTGGCTTTGTTCATATCAGTATGCCAGGTAAGTTCCTGGGCTTGGGCTGAAAATGAACCAATCATAATGAAGATCGCGATAATTAATTTTTTCATAGTGGTTGTTTTAATCGAGCGCCGCATTTGGCAAATACAGTGCCGAAATTTAGCAAAATATACGTTCCGGTTGCCGGGTTATTTGATTCCTTTCTCGGCCATAACCTTGTTCAGGTTCCTTACCAAGGCAAACATCAGCAAGGTTGCAAACATCAACAGTGCAAAATTGATCCAAAAAAAGTCAGCTTTGTCTTCATAAGTATCCCACATCGAAGCCAAAACACCGCTGAGCTTGTTTCCAATGGATGTTGCAAGGAACCAACCGCCCATCATCAGTGAGGTTATGTTTACCGGGCTGAGTTTTGAGACGATCGACAGTCCCATCGGGCTCAGGAACAATTCACCAATGGTTATGATTCCATAATTGGCCACCAGCCACCACACGCTGACCTTCTCGCTGCCGTTGGCGCCAATGTTCACCGCGGCAACCATCACCAATACTGACAGCGCCGAGATCAATAACCCGAAGGCGATTTTGGTAGGTGTTGAAGGTTCACGGTTTCGCTGCCGCAAATAGGTGAAGAATGCAACGATTAGCGGTGTCAGGATAATCACCCAGCCCGGATTGATCGATTGGCTCAGGTTGGTGGCCCAAAGGGTGACCGAACTTCCCTCGGCGGGCAGTTTCTCGGGGGCGACATTGCGGAAGTACAAAGGATAATTGACTTCCTTGACCACTTCGCCGTCCTTTTTGATCAACCTGAATTGCTCGTCGTAAAGCGCGACGGATTCTTTTTTATATTCAACTTCGCCCGCAAGTTTGAGCGCCGAAAAAACTTCGCCCGTAGTGCCGGTGACCTCGCGGTCAGTGTAGCGGTCAGCCCAGGTATTGAGCGCCGACCCATTGAGCTTGAAAACGGCCCAAAAGAGGATCACCACCGCAAAAATCGCTAATAGCGCGCCAATAGGCCTTTTCTCGTCAGGGCGGGCACGGAAATAAAGCAATGCGTAAAACACAATCACTGGGATACAGGCAAAGATAAAGGCGTCGGTAGAGTCAGAACCAAAAATATATGCTTCAGGATTGCTCTCAGACGAAACGCCCTTGATGAACCATCCGATAACCCCAAAAACAACTGACGGCAAAAGGATGAACAAAACGATTTTATAAAATGGCATGTCCCCGGGCTGCGTTCCCTTTTTATGATCATATCCCTTGTAGTAGCGGCTTCCCAGCATAAATACTGCAACACCGATGAACATTCCGACCCCTGCGGCCATAAAGGCGTATTTCCATCCCAAAAGGATTTGCAGTGCCGCTCCAAAAAAATTACAGATAAAAGCGCCTACGTTGATCCCCATGTAAAAGATGTTGTAACCTTCATCCTTTTTGTCGCGATATTCATCGTTTGAATAAAAATTCCCAAGCAGCGTGGAAATATTCGGCTTGAAAAACCCATTTCCGAGAATAACAAGCGTCATGGCGATGTACAGCGTTTCAATTGAATGAATCCCCATCATGAAATAGCCAAGGCCCATCAGGACCCCGCCAATGATAATGGAAGAGCGGTAGCCCAAGTACCTGTCGGCCACAAGACCGCCGATGAATGGCGTAAGGAAGACCAGTGCTATGAAGGTCCCATACAGGTCAGAAGCTTCCTTTTCAGTCATCGCAAAACCCGCCTCGACATCTTTGAGATACAGCGTAAAAATACCGATCATCAAATAATAGCCGAATCTTTCCCACATTTCGGACAGGAAAAGGTATGGAAGCGCTTTAGGGTGTTTGTTCCACATAACTATCGGACTCCGTGCATTAATTTCTTGATTACCGGGCTCATCACGATGGCAAACAACGCGACCACGATGGATACGATGGCAAGTATCCAGAAAAAGTAACTAAGCCCGTGCTCGTTGGCGATACGGTCGATGTTTTCGCCAAACATACCGGCGCCCTTCATCCCGATGGCAACGGCAAGGTACCAGACGCCAAACATGAAGGCGATCATGCGCGCGGGAACCAGCTTGCTCACATAGGAAAGCCCCACCGGCGAGATGCAAAGTTCTCCCATGGTGTGGAAAAGATACACCAGGATGAGCCAGATCATGCTCACTGACGCGGTTTTGGCACCCGGTTCAATTCCGGACGCCCCAAAGGCAACGCACGCCATTCCAAGGGCAAGCAGGAACATTCCCAAACCGTATTTGACGTTTGCCGAAGGGTTGTATTTACTTTCCCACCACTTGGAGAAAAGCGGCGCGAGTGAAATAATGAACAGCGAGTTGAGTGTTGAGAACCAGGTTGCGGGAACTTCGGTAAGCGGCACCGTCACCTTGTCAATCCTGAGCATCTGCAACGTTGAATCGGAAAGCTCCAGAAGGCCTGCGGTGTAATAATCCTTGACCAGCATCCAAATGGCAATGGTCCAGATGATGATGAAACTCAGGCTCAGGATAATGTTGGCCACCGCGTAATCTTTAAATGTTTGCCGAAACAAAAGCAACAGGACCCAGGTAATGATGATCAGCGGAAGTATCGTAATCAGTGAATTGATTACCAAAAACACGATGCTCCAACTGCCTTCCAGCACGCGGTTGGTGTAATCGCTCGCGAAAATGGTGAGGCTGTTTGGCGATTGCTCAAATATCGCCCAAAAGAATATTGTCAAAAAGGCAAAAAAGGTCACGGCGATGAGTTTCTCGCGGGTAATTTGCGAATACTGTGTAAACCGGTAAATCAAAAGAATCAGGAACAGCACAAGCGCGGTCACGATCGCGATCGAGTTTCCGTTTTCGCCCAGGAACCCGAAAATGTTCACCTCGCCATTTGAAATTTTTGAAGCCGGATCATTCAGGATCCAAAGAAGCCCCAGCGTAGCCGAAAGGAAAATCACGACCAATTGCCAGGTTGTAAACGGATTGCGTTTGTCAGTATCCAGTGCCTCGGTACGCGCCTTGCTTTCCTTGTTGGGTTTCAGGCCAATGTCGCCAAAGATGTTCTGCGAAAGCCAGAACTGCAGCGTACCGAAGAACATGAAAATACCGGCAAGCCCGAAGCCATAGCTCCAGCCCACTTTTTCACCCAGGTACCCGCATAGCAAGATTCCAAAAAAGGCTCCGGCGTTTACACCCATGTAAAACAGCGTATAAGCCCCATCCTTCTTTTCCGGGCGGTCTTTGTACATCTCCGAAATGATCGAGGTCATGTTGGGCTTGAAAAATCCGTTTCCGAACACAAGTAAAATAAGTCCCAGGTAGATGGAAAACTCGGTCTCGACGGCCATTGAAGCATGTCCAAGCGTCATAAGTGTGGCTCCAACCACCACTGCCCATCGGAACCCGATGATCTTATCGGCAAAATATCCGCCCAACATGGTGGACAGGTACACCAATCCAACATATGACCCAAAAATAGCCGAGGCGTTCTCGCGTGTCCATTCCCAACCCCCGTCAGTGAGGGACGCGGTGAGAAAAAGGATTAGCAGCGCACGCATTCCGTAAAAGGAAAAACGCTCCCACATTTCGGTAAAAAACAAGACGAAAAGTCCCGAGGGATGGCCTAAAACGGTGCTTTTGAAGAATTGATCGGTAGAATTTTGGTTCATTTTGAGTTATTTGACATTGTGCATTAATCTCTTGACAATTGGCGAAAGCGCAATCAGGGCAACTCCCGCAATAAAGGCGTATATGGCCAATTGATAGTAGCCTTCGGTATACCCCTGCAATTTGGTGAGCGTTGAAGCATTTTCATCAGGCGACGACATTCCCGCGCCCAGCAATCCGGCCACGTACTGCCCGTAGGCACTGGCCAGGAACCACATTCCCATCATCATCCCCGATAGTCTTTTGGGCGATAGTTTGGTCATAATCGAAAGCCCGATCGGCGAAAGGCAAAGTTCACCAAAAGTAATGATCAGGTATGCCAGGGTAAAGACGTTCAGCGATGTGATGCCCTCCACATTGGCAAAGAACCTTGTATAATAAAAGGTGTAAAATGCCAGCGCGAGGAACAGGAACCCGATTCCGAACTTGATCACGGTATTGGGCTCGATTTTTCGCTTGGCCATTCCCACCCACACCAATCCGATAAGAGGCGCAAAAATGATCACGAACAGCGAGTTGGCAGTGTTGTTGACGATGTTGGGATTGATCTCAAAAAACAGCAGGTTATTGCTCACGTTGTTCTTGGCGAAAAGCGCAAGTGACCCACCGCTTTGTTCAAAGAATGCCCAGAAAATGATTGAGAAAAGAATGAAGATAAAGGCTGCGATCAGCTTTTTGCGCGCCACGGTACTCTGCTCCTTAAAGGTTTCAAACAGGAAATACAGCACCGCCAACGGCCCGATCGCATACATGAAATAATCAGTGTAATCGGTGTTTTTGATCATCAGGAAAATGAGCGGAATACTCAACAGCGAGCCAACGTACACCATGATCTCGCGTGTTTTGCGGGTGGGGGCGGGCAGGTTCAGGATGGGTGATTCGCCAATGGGGCCAAGCGATTTTTTGGTAATCATAAAGGTTAAAAGCCCGATGCCCATTACCACCGCGGCCGACAGGAACGAGTAGCTCCAGCCAAAATCAGGATGGGTCCCAAAATATACGCAAATGGCACCGCCAAGCAAGGCACCGATGTTGATCCCGGAATAGAAGAGTGAGAATCCCGCGTCGCGCCGGGGATCGCCTTCACGATAAAGTTCGCCTACCATCGACGAAATATTGGGCTTGAAAAACCCGGTTCCAATAATTGAAAGCGTGATTCCCAAAAAGAACATTTCACGAGGCGAAAACGCGATAAGAAGATTGCCCAGGATCATGACCAGTCCGCCAAATACAAGCGACTTTTTAAAGCCAAGGATCTTGTCGGCGAAAATACCTCCAATAAAAGTGAACGCGTAAACAAAAGCCTGGATGGCACCGTATTTAAGGTTGGCATCTTTGTCCGAGAGCGCGAGGCCCAAGACCTGGTCGGCCATAAAAATGGTAAGTACGCCGCGCATTCCGTAAAAACAAAAGCGCTCCCACATTTCCACCAAAAACAAATACCAAAGCTGTTTTGGGTACTTCCCTTCAAAATTATGGATCTCTTCAAGTGTAGGGCCGGTCGTTGTCATATAAGTCGGTTAGAGGTTCTTTTTAATGAAGTTGGTCATTTTGTTGTACAGCTGGATTCGGGTCTTGCCGCCGTAAATTCCGTGGTTCTTGTCCGGGTAGATTTCTGAATCAAAGTCTTTGTTGGCCTGGACCAACGCCTCAATCATCTGCATGGAGTTTTGAACATGGACGTTGTCATCGGCCGATCCGTGCACCAGCAGGAACGCGCCTTTGAGTTTGTCAACGTGGTTAATGGGCGAATTGTCATCGTAACCTGAAGCATTGTCCTGGGGCAATCCCATAAACCTTTCGGTATAGATCGAATCATAGAACCTCCAGTTGGTCACCGGCGCCACCGCGATGGCCATCTTAAACACATCATTGCCTTTCAAAAGGGCGTTTGCCGACATGAAACCGCCATAACTCCAGCCAAAAATCCCAATTCGGGACTTATCTACATACGGATAGTTGCCAATCACGCGGGCGGCATCGATCTGATCTTCGACCTCGTACCGGCCCAGTTGGCCCTGGGTAACTTTCTTGAATTCGGAACCCTTGAAACCGGTCCCGCGCCCATCAACGCAAGCCACAATGTAGCCTTGCTGGGAAAGCATCATGAACCAGTAATCATCAGCCGAATTCCAGGCGTTGTCAACCTGCTGCGATCCGGGGCCGGAATACTGGTACATGAATACCGGATATTTTTTTGCCGGGTCAAAGTCCTTTGGCTTGATAATCCACGCGTTTAGTTCGTGGCCTTTTTCAGTCTTTATCGTCGTGAATTCCTTGGTTGGCAATTGGTAGGCCTTTAGCTTGTCCAACAGCTCTTTGTTATCGACAATGGGCTTTACGAGTTTGCCCGTCCTGGCCTCGTGCAAATTAAACGACGGCGGCTGGGTCGCGCTTGAATGCGAGTTGATAAAGTACTGATAATTCGGGCTAAACGTGGCGCGGTTGGTTCCCGTTTGGGTTGAAAGCTTCCGCTTGTTGCGGCCGTCAATCCCGATGGCGTAAACATCCCTGTTTATGGAACCACCCTCAACCGACTGATAAAATACGGTGCGGGACTTTTCGTCAAAGCCATAATAGGAAGTGACGTCCCAGTTGCCCCTGGTGACCTGGTTTTTGAGTTTACCGTCTTTGGAATAGTGATAAATGTGGTTATAACCATCGCGCTCGCTGGTCCAGATAAAACTGTTGTCAGGCAAAAAAGTCAGGTCATCTGTAATATCGACATACGCTTTGTCCTTTTCATTGTGCACTGTCCGGGTTTTTCCTGTGGCGGCGTCAATAAACAACAAATCCAGGTTGTTTTGGTGGCGGTTCAGGATTTGGGCGCTCAGGATGTTTCCGTCCCGGGTCCATTTAATCCGCGGGATGTAAAAATCAGTGTATTGGGAAAGGTCAATCCGTGTTTTATTGCCTGAGGACACATTAAACAGATGCAGCGAAACATCGGCGTTTTTTTCGCCTGCCTTTGGATATTTAAACGTCTCAATGGTGGGATAAAGGTCTTTCCGGAAAATGCTCATCGAAAATTCGGGAACATCGGTTTCGTCAAAACGGATAAAGGCGATGTTACGCGAATCAGCGCTCCAGTCAAAGGCTCGCACAAAGGAAAATTCCTCTTCATAGACCCAGTCGGCAATACCGTTGATAACGGCGTTCTTTTTGCCATCGGCGGTAACCTGAACCGAGGTTTTCGTGGCGATGTCATACACAAAAAGGTTGTTGTCCTTCACATAAGCGATGCGGGTTCCGTCAGGTGAAAAAAGCGGTTCCTGAACCTGTTCGAGTATCTTATCAACAGTTTTGGCCGCCATGTCATACAGAAAGTAATCGGCGGTATTTGAATGCCTGTAAATAGGTTTGGTGTTATTGGCGATCAGTATCTTTTTCTCGTCCTTGCTAAATGCATAGCTCTGGATGGATTCAAGCGCCGGGTGGTCTTTGGTCGAAACCAAGGTGGAAACCTTTTGCAATGTCGCGAAATCATACAGGTCAATTGACGATGTGCGCGCGGCACGGTCAAAATTCAGGACGGTGTACTGATTGGTGTTTTTCATGGAGTGGAGCTCGTCCATTCCCTTGGTGCGGAAAGCGCCGGTGAAAATCTCATCGACGGTAATTTTTTGCTGTGCCGAGATCGTGAAACAGGCCAGCATAAGCAGCAGGGCTGCCATCTTTGTCTTTACCATTTTTAGTTTGGGATATAAAAACTGTCAATTTTAGTGAAAAAAATGCAAACACAAACCTTTTCACCGCAAAATAGTTTTTGGTTTATCCCGCATTAGTGCACTATTGACGGCCTATGTTACGCTATTCGAAAAGGTTGAACTGCCCGCTCTTATATTGCGCAAACAAGGAGCGGTTCAACGGCGGCATTTCGCGACCTGCAAAGAACTTGCGTCGCGCCAGTGAAATCTGGTTTTCGATCATCTGCGCAAACTCGCCATCGCCGCGCATCCGCTCACCAAAACGGCTGTCGTTAAGGTTTCCGCCATGGCACGCTTTTATCTGGCTCAACACTTTTTCGGCCCGGTCAGGCATTGCCTTGCGTATCCAGTCTGAAAATATCTCGCCGATGGCACCGTTGAGCCGCACCACGGTATGCGATATTGAACGCGCCCCGGCATCGGCGGCGGCTTTGGCCATTGGCAACACTTCATGGCTGTTGATCCCCGGAATAATGGGCGCGAGCATCACATTAACCGGCACGCCTGCGGCCGACAGCTTTTGAATTGTATCGTACCTTTTGGCAATGGTCGCCGTACGGGGCTCAAGCAACATCCGGGTGCGCTCCTCAAGCGAGGTGACCGAAACGCTCACCGCCACCAGATCATCCTTTGCAAGTTCTGAAATGATGTCAATATCGCGAAGGATCAGCGCGTTTTTGGTGATGATGGAAACCGGGTGCCGGTACTTTAGAAAAACCTTCAAACATTCCCGGGTTATCCCAAACTGCCGTTCGGCGGGTTGATAACAATCGGTGTTGCCGCTCATTACAATTTGGGCGGCTTCCCAGTTTTTGCCCAGGATCTTTTGTTCCAGAAGCTGCGGCGCGTTTTTCTTGACCATGATCTTGCGCTCAAAATCAAGGCCGGCGCTATACCCCCAATATTCGTGCGAATTTCGGGCAAAGCAGTATACGCAGCCGTGTTCACACCCCTGATAGGGGTTCATAGAATACTCCAATTTAAGGTCCGGGCTCTCCACCTTGTTGATAATCGACTTTGGAAATACCTCCAAAAATTGTGTCCGGTTGCTTTCGGCCTGATCGCCCTCGGCCTGGCAATAGTTCAAAAAATCGTCGGCCCACTCAGCACTTTGAGAAAAGAACCGGTTGGCCAAATTAATCTGCGCGCCCCTGCCCTTCACATAT
>JAEZGB010000157.1 GCA_023437485.1 Bacteroidota bacterium | reverse complement strand
GTACACCTTGTGCTCGGCAAATTCAGCGCTAAAACCGTGAAACGGGCTCTTGTGCATTCCGGAGATAAAACCTTCCACAACCTGATTAGCCAGAAGTTCCAGGTGCGCAAAGCTCGAAATTTTTTGTAATTGCGATTCGATCTTCATACCGTAAATATAGTGTGGAATTCATTATGGCGAACGGCCGGGCTGTCCACTGTAGCTTTTGAGACCTCGCAGGTCTTTAAGACCTGCGAGGTCTTCCAAAAGGCTGCCGTTCCCATCCCTGTCGCGCTTTGGTGCACCAATTCGGACGTAGTGATTAAAACCAGAAAAGGCCGCCTCAGGGCAGCCTTCAATATTGTTTGGGAACCTTACAATACTGAGTTCAGCGAGTCGGCGTAGGTTTGCTTAGGTGCAACGCCTACCTGTCGTCCCACAACTTCTCCGTTCTTGAATACAAGTACGGTTGGAATGTTCCGAACGCCGTACTTGGCGGCAAATTCCTGGTTGGCGTCAACGTCAACTTTGCCTACCACGGCTTTACCTTCAAATTCCTCACTGATCTGGTCGATGATTGGCCCGACCATTCGGCAGGGGCCACACCAGGCTGCCCAAAAGTCAACCATTACCGGTTTATCTGATTTCAAGACCACATCTTCAAATGTAGCGTCGGTTATTGTCTGTGCCATGATTTGTATCTGTTTTATGTTTGCCGCACAAATTTAGACATAATAAATCTAAAATCCTGTTAACCACATCGGTTTTGGTTATGGAGCTATCAGCGGGTGTGAGGAACGGGTTTTACTACGCTTTTGCTCCGTATAGTTCGCCCTTGGGCTCGGGTGGACTTTGACTGTTAATTAAACCTGAATCGCACCTCCATCCGTTCCAATTCGCGCAACAACTCATGGTTGGCCTTTATCCGAAGTTTTCGGCTGGGCATGGTCAGTTTGGTAACCACCCGGATTTCCTCTGATTCGGCAACCAATACATCTTCCGGAACCTCATCGGGATTGTCACCCGCCGGTACAGGCTCGGGCAATGGCGCCTTTTTGATAATTTTTTCCAGTTCAAGGACTTCAAAAACCACCGGAATATCACCCTTGTTTTGTTGGAAAAGGTTGTGGAGGTCATGCACAAACTCATTTTTGATATCCACGATATTCAAATTGAGTGTCAATTTTTTGGCCTGTGTGCCCAAAACGTCCTGAAGCTGCTTGACTTCCAAAAATTGGATACGTGGCTCCGAGCGTTTTCCGGTATCCCTGTTTACCCATCCCTCTTTGACCATGACGCGGAAGTAAAGAAAACGGTTGGGTGCAAGGAAGTGCCTGAATTTTAAGTAATCCTCGTCAAAAATCCTGAAGTCGTGGCTTTCCTCAAAACCTTCAAGGGTAAACATTCCCCAATCCTTGCCGTTCTTGGCCGTGCGGTATTGCATATCGGTCACAATGCCGGCAAACGTCAGGTTTTTATTGATGTGCTGATCAAGATTTTTGAGCGCGTCAAGCTTTACAGTACAAAAATGCTTCATTTCAAATCGGAAGTCGTCCAGCGGGTGCCCCGAGATGTAGATACCCACCACTTCCTTTTCGCGTGCCAATTTTTCCATGGTGCTCCAGTCTTCGCAAGGCGGCACCGTTGGTTCCGGGATCTGGACCTCGCTGGCCTCGCCAAAAAGGCTCACTTGCGCCGAATTTTCATTTTCCTGGAACTTGGCCCCGTACCGAACCGCTTTCTCGAGAAAAGTAATTCCGTCACCTTCATCGTGAAAATACTGCGCCCTGTGCGTATCGGCAAAAGAGTCAAAACCACCGGCCAGGGCAAGGTTCTCAAATGATTTTTTATTGGCAGCTCGCAAGTCCACGCGTTTGGCAAGATCAAATATGGATTTATATTTCCCGGACTTCCGGTTCTCCACAATGGTCTGTACTGCACCCATTCCCACTCCCTTTACCGCGCCCATTCCAAAGCGGACGGCATAATTCTCATTAACGGTGAACTTGTAAAACGATTCATTCACATCAGGGCCCAGGACCTGCAGCCCCATCCGCTTGCACTCTTCCATGAAAAACGAAACCTGTTTAATGTCGCTCATGTTGTTGGACAGTACTGCCGCCATGTATTCGGCAGGGTAATTTGCCTTGAGATACGCGGTTTGGTAGGCGATCCAGGCGTAGCAGGTAGAGTGTGATTTGTTAAAGGCGTATTCGGCGAAAGCCTCCCAATCCTTCCAGATCTTTTCGAGTTTATCGGCGGGGTGTCCGTTTTCCACGGCCTGGTTAATGAACTTGGGCTTCATCTTGTCCAGGACATCTTTTTGCTTTTTCCCCATGGCCTTGCGCAGTACGTCGGCGTCTCCCTTGGAAAAATTTGCCAATTTTTGAGACAAAAGCATCACCTGTTCCTGATAAACGGTAATTCCGTAGGTGTCCTTCAGCAATTCTTCACACGCGGGCAAATCATAGGTGATTTCTTCCTCGCCGTTTTTGCGTTTAATGAAACTCGGAATGTAGGCGATAGGCCCCGGCCGGTAAAGCGCGTTCATCGCAATCAGGTCGCCAAAAACCGTTGGCTTTAGCTCCTTCATGTACTTTTGCATGCCAGGGCTTTCATATTGGAAGATTCCCACTGTTTCGCCCCGCTGGAAAAGTTCATAGGTTTTTTGGTCGTCTATTGGGAAACTGTCCGGGTCAAGTTCCTTACCGGTGCGGTACTTTACCAGTTTGACGGTATCCTTGATCAGGGTCAGTGTTTTCAGGCCCAGGAAGTCCATCTTTAAAAGCCCGGCACTTTCAACTACCGAGTAGTCAAACTGTGTAACATACAAATCCGAATCCTTGGCCGTGGCCACGGGGACAAAGTTTGTAATGTCGTCGGGGGTGATAATAACTCCACAGGCGTGGATACCCGTGTTGCGTAGTGTCCCCTCCAAAACCTTTGCCTGTTGGATGGTCGTGGCGCCAAGGTCATCTTCTTCGGCCAGGCTGATCAGTTCCCGAACCCGGTCAAAATCCTCGGTGCGCAAGGCAGCTTTTAATTTGTCCCGGTCCAGGCTGAAAATTTTTGCCAGGCTCATCGTACTGGGAATCAGCTTCGAGATTTTTTCGGCTTCGAAAAGCGGCAAATCCAACACCCGGGCGGTATCCTTGATTGATGATTTGGCCGCCATCGTACCGTAGGTGATGATCTGCGCAACCTGTTTGGAGCCGTATTTTTTGATGACGTAATCCATGACTGATCCCCGGCCTTCATCGTCAAAATCAATGTCGATATCGGGTAGCGATACCCTGTCCGGATTCAGGAAGCGCTCAAAGAGCAGGTTGTATTCTAGCGGGTCAATATTGGTGATTCCGAGGCAATATGCCACCACCGACCCCGCCGCCGATCCACGACCGGGCCCTACCGAGACGCCCATGTTTCGGGCAGCGGCGATAAAATCCTGAACAATCAGGAAGTATCCCGGATATCCCGAGTTTTCGATGGTGAGCAGTTCAAAGTCAATACGCTCGGTGATTTCACTGATGCGTTGCGGGTCAGATTGTGTTGCCAGCACCGGATAACGCCTTTTGGCGCCTTCATAAGTGAGGTGCCGCAAGTATTTGTTCTCGCCGCGTTTGCCGCCGTCGGCGCTGTCTTCGGCAACGGCGAATTCTGCGGGAATATCAAATTTTGGAAGCAACACTCCCCGCGACAGTTCGTAGGGTTCGATTTTGTCAATAATCCCGGAAATGTTCAGTATTGCCTCCGGAAGATTGGCAAAAAGTAACTTCATTTCATCGGCACCCTTGAAATAATATTCCTGGTTGGGTAGCCCGTACCTATATCCACGGCCTCTTCCAATTGGCGTGGCCTGCTTTTCGCCGTCGCGCACGCAAAGCAGGATGTCATGGGCATTGGCATCTTCTTTCTCCAGATAGAACGTATTGTTGGTGGCAACGATCTTGACCCCGTTTTTGCGCGCCATCGGAATCAGGGCTTCGTTCACGCGGTCTTCATCCTCCTGGCCATGGCGCATGACCTCGATGTAAAAATCATCGCCAAACTCCGCCTTCCACCAGTGCAGGGCTTCCTCGGCCTGATGCTCACCCATATTAAGGACCTTGTTGGGGATTTCTCCACCCAGGTTGCCTGAAAGCACTATCAGGTCTTCCTTATATTTCTTTACAACTTCCTTGTCAATTCGCGGAACATAGTAAAACCCCTGAGTATAGGCGATGGATGACATCTTGGCCAAGTTGTGGTAGCCGCGCTTGTTTTTGGCCAGAAACACAATCTGATATCCATTGTCCTTTCGGGTGCGGTCAAGATGATCGTCGCATACGTAGAATTCGCAGCCCACAATGGCCTTGAGTGGGACCTCGGTAGGTTCTTCGCCTGATTCTGCCAGCGCTTTGTTGGTGGCTTCGGCTTTTTTATTATGCCCTGTTACTTCTTTTACGAAATGGAAAGCGCCCATCAAATTGGCGTGGTCGGTCATGGCCACTGCGGGCATTTTGTGTTTGACCGCTGCCTTGACCAGATCCGGGACGCTAATGGTAGATTGCAAAACCGAAAATTGCGTGTGGTTGTGCAAATGGGCGAATGGCGCGCCATCAAGCGAAACTTCATAATGTGCGTCCGGCTGGACAGTATCCGGTTTAAGAATCTTTCTAAGCGCCTCTGATTCGGCCCTGAGATTGATATGTTTGAGCCCAAGCAATTGGATTGGGGCGGGGTTCTCGCGGTTGTAACGGTCGTAGTAACCTGCCGGCACATCCAGTTCTTCCTGGGTAAAAGCCTGCCTGCGGAGCAGTTCCAGAAAACACCGGGCCGTGGCCTCAACATCGGCCGAGGCATTGTGCGCTTCGGCAAACGGTTGGCCAAAAAGGTATTGGTGGAGTTCGGTAAGTGTCGGCAATTTGAACTTTCCGCCGCGCCCACCGGGAAGTTTCAAAAGGTCGGCGGTACATTCGGTACAAGTGTCCAGCACGGGCATTGACGTAATTTCCGATTCGATCCCCATCCGGTGAAATTCGGCGCCAAGGATGTTGATGTCAAACCCGACGTTCTGACCCACGAGATATTGTGCCCGGGCCATGGCATCTTTAAATTTTTCAAGTGCGGTTTGCAGCGATACGCCATCGCGTTCAGCCAGTGCGGTCGAGATGCCGTGCACGCGTTCGGCATCATAGGGAATATTGAAACCCTCCGGCCGAACCAGGCAATCAAACTGCTCGATGAGCTGACCGTATTCGTTGTGAAGCTGCCAGGCCAGTTGCACGCATCGCGGCCAGTTTGAAGAGGCGGTCAGTGGGGCATCATATCGTTTGGGAAGTCCGGTGGTTTCGGTGTCGAAAATTAGGTACATGGCTGATAATTAACGTGTTGTAGTCGGAGCGGAACTGCTGGCGGCCTGAATTCAAAAATAATGGTTTACGCCATATTTGACCTTTCAAGTTATCAACAAAAAAAGGCCACCCGGTGAGGATGGCCCATTTCAATTGTGCTTTATCGGTTAGTAACCTCCGCGATTTCCACCGCCGTAGCCTCCGCCACCACGTGAATCGCGTCCGCCGCCGTAGCCCCCGCCGTAGCCTCCGCCACCGCGAGAATCACGGTTGAAACCTCCGCTGCGACGCTCGCCCTCGGGGCGCGGTTCTGATTTGTTCACTACAATAGCGCGACCCTGTACGGTTGCACCGTTCAGTTCATTGATCGCTTTCTGTGCTTCGTCGTCATTCGGCATTTCCACAAAGCCGAATCCTTTGCTTCTTCCGGTAATCTTGTCCATAATGATCTTAACGGAATCAACTTCTCCGTAAGCTTCAAATGACTCTCTTAAATCTGCTTCCCCAAGACTGAACGGAAGGCTTCCAACGAAAATATTCATAACAATAAAATTAGATTGTAACAAATATAGCCTTTAATTCCGGATGGAGAACTAAATCTTTTAAATATTGGAAAATTATTTAATGAATGCTAACTTTTGGAAACACAACAAAATAGCAAAAAAAAACCGCCCGGGGGCGGGGGTTGTTAAAATAGTTCCGGTACCACCGGAAGTTTGTAAAATTTCCCGTACTGATAATTGAGGATTTCGCCTCCCAGGGGGTTCTCGTCAACATTGACCGCATTGAAGCGGAAAGTCCCGCTAACGGTTTTGTTCTCAACGTCGTACTCCTCAATTTTGATTTCGCCATCGCCAATTCCGACCCCGGTAGTGTAAAACAGGGTTTCGCCATCCTGTTCATACAAATAACTCGCTTTGCGGTTCTCGCTTGTGCCCAAAACATAAATTCCGGGATTTGTATTATGGGTTTGGAGGGTGAGGGTTTCGTTTTGTGTAAGGCCGGTGATAATCAGCGATCCGTTGGTGGCAAGGGTGGCTTTGGCATCAATCGCGCGCCAAAAGACATCGTCCTTCCAACCCTGCAACGCTGGATTTGGGCGGTTGATCTCCTCGCTGCAAGATGCAAATGCAACCAGGATAAAAAGAAGTGAGGCAATCTTTTTCATAATTAATTATTTAACCGTACAAATGTAGAAAAAATGTCGAATGGCGAAAGATGAAAGATGAAAGTCGAAAGTCTAAAGATGCCTAACCCGGCAACATTCGGGTAGATCGACTGACGACTGATGACTGACAACTGCACGATTTTAAGAGTTGTAAAGTTTGTAATTTTCCCCTGACCGGCAGTCATCCGGGTTGTCCGCAATCAAACTGAAAGCTGACCGCGTCAACAATGACTGACGACTGACAACTGACAACTGAAATTTCCGACCTTCAGCTGTAGGGGAGGGGCCGGGTGTGTTCCCGTATATTCCTCGCGGGAGAGTCGAAAGATGAAAGATGAAAGATGGAAGATGAAAGATGAAAGTCGAAAGTCTAAAGATGCCTAACCCGGCAACATTCGGGTAGATCGACTGACGACTGACGACTGACAACTGCACGATTTTAAGAGTTGTAAAGTTTGTAATTATCCCCTGACCGGCAGTCATCCGGGTTGTCCGCAATCAAACTGAAAGCTGACCGCGTCAACAATGACTGACGACTGACAACTGACAACTGTACTCATTTCTACAGTTTTCCCGCACCAATCCTGTTTAAAATTTTCCGACCTTCGGCTGTTGGGGAGGGGCCGGGTGTGTTCCCATATATTCCTCGCGTGAGAGTCGAAAGAAGAAAGTCGAAAGAGAAAAGGCGACAGAGGAAAGTCGAAAGAAGAAAGTCCAAAGTCGACGAGATCGACTGAAAACTGACAACTGCACGATTTTAAGAGTTGTAAAGTTTGTAATTATCCCCTGACCGGCAGTCATCCGGGTTGTCCGCAATCAAACTGAAAGCTGACCGCGTCAACAATGACTGACGACTGACAA